>NZ_JAFZKX010000067.1 GCF_017551775.1 Fibrobacter sp.
ACCGCCACTTTGCCGCGAATGTGGGTGCGGCGTTCTATCTGTAGTAGGCGTTTGTACCGATGAAATTCATCCATACTGCCGACTTGCACATTGGTAAAATAGTGTGCGAGCATTCGATGCTTGATGAGCAGAGGCATATATTGGCGCGCATCCTGGAGGCTGTCGACAGCGAGAAGCCCGATGCGGTGCTCATCGCGGGTGACGTTTACGACAAGCCGGTGCCTTCGGCCGAGGCGGTCGCGGTGCTCGATGATTTTCTGGTGGAACTTGCCGCGAGAAAGGTGCGCACGTTCGTATTGAGCGGGAACCACGATTCGGCGGAGCGTATCGCCTTCGGCGGGAGGCTCATGGAAAAGAGCGGCGTGCACGTGTCCCTGGTTTACGACGGGAAATTCGCGCCGGTCACGCTCAGCGACGGTGAAGGCGAAGTGGACGTTTGGATGCTCCCCTTCGTGCGGCCGGTGAATGTCAGGGCCTGCCTCGCGGGCGACGACGAGCGCGACGCGGTGAAGGATTACACGTCGGCCGTGAAGGCGGCCATCGCGCAGATGCATTTTACGCCGGGGCGCAGGAACGTGCTGATCGCCCACCAGTTCGTGACGGGCGCGGAACGCAGCGAGTCCGAGGAAAACGTGGGCGGGCTCGACAATGTGGACGCTACGGTTTTTGCCGCGTTCGATTACGTGGCGCTCGGGCATATACACAAGCCGCAGAATGTACTGAAGGGCGACGACGGTACGGTGCGTGCGCGTTACAGCGGCACCCCGCTCAAGTATTCGCTTTCGGAGGCGGTGCACAAGAAGTCGCTCACGGTGGTGGAACTGGGCGCATCCGCGAATGCGGTCGATGTTGCTGGTGACTTGTTTGCTGGAAAAGCTTTTGCGGACGGTGGAATGCGCGCGGCCTTGCAGATCCGTGAAATCCCGCTGGTGCCGTTGCACGACGTGCGCGAAATCCGCGGGACATTTGCCGAAATCGTTTCTCCGGAATTCCGGAATGCGCAGGTTGCCGCGGGCAACAAACTTGACGATTTCGTGTACGTAAAGCTCACCGACGAAAACGACGTGCCCGACGCGGCGCAGAAGCTGCGCGGCATTTACCCGAATTTGATGATGCTCGCCTACGACAACGAGCGCACGCGCAACCAGGCGGATGTCGGCATTGCGGAAGCTGTCGACGAAAAGAAACCGATGGAGCTGTTCGGCGAGTTTTTCGAGGGCCGCAACGGGCGCGCGATGAATGCGGAAGAAACCGAATTCGTCCAGGATTTGATCAACGGCATCTGGGGGGACAACGGATGAGACCTACCAGGCTTGTGATTTCCGCATTCGGCCCGTATGCCGAAAAGACCGTGATAGAGCTGGACAAGCTCGGGACGAGCGGACTCTTCTTGATTTCGGGCGATACGGGTGCCGGCAAGACGACGATTTTCGATGCGATTGCTTTTGCGCTTTTCGGGACGGCGAGCGGGAGCAGCCGCAATGCGAGCGGTGACTACGCCAAGCATTTCCGTTGCCTGAACGCGACGCCCGATACCCCGACATTCGTGGACCTGACTTTCGCCTATGCGGGCAGGGAATACCGCGTGGTGCGCAATCCCGAATACGAACGCCCCAAGATGCGCGGCGAGGGCATGACGAAGGAAAGCGCGTCGGCGACTTTCTATTACCCCGAGGCCACCGGCAAGGTGGGGCCCGCGAGCCGTACGGTAAGCGGCGACAAGGCGGTGACGGAAGCGGTATACAGTATCATCAGGGTGACCGGCGAGCAGTTCTCGCAGATCGCGATGATTGCGCAGGGCGACTTTTTGAAGTTGCTGCTCACGACGACGGACGAGCGTATCGATATTTTCCGCCAGCTTTTCAAGACGGACAAGTTCGAGAAATTGCAGATTGAACTCAAGAGGCAGGCGCTTGAACTGAAAAACAAGTGCGGCGAAAGCGAGTCGCGTGCCTGCATAGAAGTTTCGCATGTGGCATGCGACGAGAAGTCCGTTTTCGCCTCCGACATCGAGGGTGCCAAGAATCTCGCTGCGGAAAGGCGCGTTGCCGACTGGAACGAACTTTGTGAATTGCTCGAGAAGGTCGTGAACGAGGATTCCTCCGCGGTCGATGCGATGAAGGAAACTCTCGACAAGTGTGCGGCGCGTATGACCGCGATGAACCAGGAACTCGGCAAGGCGCGGGGCATAGAAACTGCACGCAAATCACTTGACGAGGCGAAGCAGAAGCACGCTAAGCTTTTGCCGGAACTTGAGCCGCTTGCGGCAGCGCTGGCGGCGGCCGAGGCGCGTAAACCCGAATGCGAAAAGTTGCAGGAAGAGGTCACGACCTTAAGGAACTTGTTGCCGGAATACGGCCGGCTCGAAGAAGCCCGCGGTATCATAAACGGCAAGGAACGCGAACTTGCGAGGGACAAGGAATCGCTTGAATCCAGAAAGAGGGATTTCGAAAAAAGGAACGGCGAAATCCAGAAGCTCGAAGAGGAATTCAAGGGTCTCTCCGATGCGGGCGAGAACAAGGCGAAACTCGACGCGCAACGGGAATCTCTCGATGCGCGCAAGAAGCAGCTCGTGCTGGTGGGCAACACGGTAAAGGAACTCGATACCGCCGAAGATGCTCTCCGCAAGGCGCAGGACGAATACCTCGTTGCCGATAGCAAGTATAGACAAAGTAACGATATTTACGAAGCGAAAAATCGCGCGTTCCTGAACGAGCAGGCGGGCATTCTGGCCGAAACGCTCGAAGAGGGCTCCCCCTGCCCGGTTTGCGGGTCTACGGCGCACCCGCATAAGGCTTGCAAGTCGGTAGAAGCGCCGACGCAGGCGGAGCTCGAAGAACTCAAGCGCAATGTCGCGGGCCTTCTTGAATCATGGAACGCCAAGGCGGGTATAGCCTCCAGGGCGAAAGCCGCGCGCGATGCCAAACGCGAAGAACTCGAGAAAAAACTTGTGGAACTTTTCGGTGAATGCACTGTGGAAGAATGCAAGGAAAAAATCCGCAGTGAATTCGACAGCGTGAAATCGCAGTTGATCGAAGTCGTGGCGAAACTCAATGCCGAGAATGTTCGCGCGGCTCGCAAGGCCGAGCTGGAAAAATCGCTCCCCGAAATCAAGGAACAGCACGAGAAGTGCCGTACCGAAAACGAGAACCTTGCGAAGGATGTCGCGGCGGCCGAGGCGGAACTTGTAACGCAGAAAAAGCATGCCGAAGATGCGGCGAAAAAGCTCCCGTATGCGGGCAAGGCCGACGCCGAGAAGGTCATTCGCGAAAAGCAGGCGGCGGTCACCAAGCTGCAGGGCGATATCAAACTCGCCACTGAAAAGCTGAACGCGTGCAAGGAAAACCTGAAGGAACTCGAAGGCCGCGTGAAATCGCTCGAAGGCCAACTGAAAGATGCTCCGCAGTACAACCTCGAGGAACTGGAAACCAAGTGCAGGGCGCTCGCGGATGAACAGCAGGCGCTCACGCAATCCTGGAAAACTGCTTCGGGAAGGCTCGAGCAGAACAGGCGCTCGCTCAAGGAAATCCGAGGGATTGCCGAAAGCCTGGGCGTGCTCCTGAAGAAGCGCATGTGGGTCGAGAACCTCTCCGATACGGTGAACGGAACGCTCTCCGGCAAGGACAAGATGATGCTCGAGACCTACGTGCAGGGCGCATACCTGGACCGCATTTTGCGCAAGGCGAACACGCGATTCTTGCGACTTTCCAACGGGAAATACGAGCTGGTGCGTCGCGAGCAGGCTTCCAATAAGCGCAGCCAGAGCGGGCTCGACCTGAACGTGATCGACCATACCTGCGGCAAGCAGCGCGAAGTGAAAACGCTCAGCGGCGGCGAGAGTTTTTTGGCGTCGTTATCGCTGGCGCTCGGCCTCGCCGACGAGGTGCAGAGTTCTGCTGGCGGAATCGAACTTGACACGATGTTTATCGACGAAGGTTTCGGTTCGCTCGACGAAGAAATCCTGAGGGTCGCCATCGACACGCTGCAGAACTTGGCGGGCAGCAACCGCCTTGTGGGCATCATCAGCCACGTGGAAGGTCTCGAGAACAGGATAGACAAGAACGTGCGCGTGCAGAAAGACGCGAACAATATCAGCCGCGTGAAAATCGACGTGTAGCGGAGTCTAGATGTCCTTGCCGCTGCGGGCGCAGAATGCGAGCACTATGAACGCCGCCGCGATAATCCCGATGAGCGCCAGGTCGGCCTGCCCGTGCAGAAAGTACTTGATCAGCTTCACCAGCTGCGATGACAGGAACGCGTAACCCGCGCTGCACAGCAGCACGAAAAGTGCGAACCGCCCGAGGAAGGGGATGCTCTTCGTAATCTTCTTGAAGTAGCCGTTGATGTGCTCGCCGTAGATGATGAGCAATGTGGCGACAAGCCCCACCGAGATGGAATCCATGTGGAGGCGCAAGAAGTTTGCGAATTGGTGAATGTAGGGCTGCATGGGAGAAATATAAATAGTTTACTGGAGCAGATTTTCGGGGACGCATTCGGCCATGGCCTCGTACGCCTTGGCGCTTGGGTGCAGGTGGTCTCCCGAGTCGAAACCGCCCGCGAATCGTTTCGGGTCGTCGTGCCCGCGCACGGCCATGTCGAAATCTACGCAGCCGTCGAATTCCGGCGAGGTCCGCAGCCATGTATTGAATGCGATTCGGATGATGTCGCGGTTTTCGTTGTAGGTGCGCCAGCCGTATATGGGCAGGAGCGTGCCGCTGTATACCTTGAGCCCGAGCTTGCGCGCATGCTGAATGTAGAGCGTGCGCACCCCGTTGATGAGGTCATCTGCGGTGGGCATGTCGCTCCAGGGGCGGAACTTGTTGACTTCGACGCCGACCGGATGGATGATGTCGTTGATGCCGTGCTGCACGATTACAGTGCGGGCACCGGCGACGTTCATTTCGATGGGGAATCGCGTGGCGCCCTTGAGGCCGTATGCCGCGTACGTGATGCAGCTGTATTCGCGGAGGATGCGCGTGCCGCTTACCGCGCGGCGGATGATGGCGACGTTGTCGAAACCTTCTCGGGCGCAACGCAGCGTGAGGTAGTCGGGCCAGTCCTGAGCCGTGATGGAATCGCCGAAGCACACGAGCGCGAAGTTCTTCTCTTCGGTAAGGATGTCGACGGTATTGAGGAAGTAAATCCAGTTCGTTTTGCGCGTGAGGTCGTCGGGAAGGCTTGCCGCCTTCGCGAAGTTGCCGTAGCTGTACTTGCCACCGGAAAGCGGGCCCGTGATTGCCGTGCCTGCGTTCATCTGCGTGAAGTCTGCGAAGTAGAGGCTCACGTTGAAAGTTTCACCCGCGGTTACGTCGAATGCGATTTCGTCGCTCAGGATTTCTTCGCCCGCGGGGATTGTCCCGGAAGCGCTGCCGTTGAATGTGATGGCGGTCGGCGCATCTTGAGTCGGCGCATTTTTAGCCAGCGCAGCGCCTGTTTCGCCGGCAGCGGACTGCGCGCCGTTTATAGACTGCGCGGCATCTTTAGCGATATACGCCTCGCTGATGGTCACGGGTTCCGTGCCGGTGAGGTTCGAAAAATGGAACCGCAGCTTGTTGCCCGAAAAGCATGCGCGTATCGGGTAGCGCAGCGTTAAATCTTTTGCGTAGGTCGCTTCCTTGCGGTCGGTGATGGAGGTGGCGTTACCCCAGCAGGCCACCCATTTCGAAAACTTTTCTGGCATGGCTAAAAAATAACTAATTTGGAACCGCTTTTCTAGATGGTGGTAAATGTCCGAGATTTCGTACAGCAAGAAGAACGACAGGATTGAATGCGTCCGCTACAAGGACTGGCGAAAATCGTACCCGCCGCACACGCATACGGGGCACTTGACCGTAGGCTACATCGAAGAGGGTTCGATTTGCCTGGTGATGAATGGCGTCACAGAAATCTACGGTGCTGGCGACAAGTTCCAGATTCCGCCCGACGTGCTTCACGAAATCAGGATGGTCGACGGCCAAAGTTATTCGATGGTCGTGTTGTGCATCGCGGTGGATGACGCTGCCAGCGGCGGTGCATTATCTGGTGCGCTGTCCGGCGCATTCGAAAGGGAATACGAAGATGCTGTCGCGCGCCTGAGCGAACTGCGCAAGAGCATCCTCGAAAATCCCGAGAACATTTACCTGATAGAACAGATGGCGCATGACGCGTGCATCAGCCCGTTCCACATGATTCGCGAATTCAAGAAGGCCTTCGGCCTCACGCCGCACCAGTTCCAGATGCAGTGCAAGGTCCGCAAGGCCCAAAAGCTGCTCGCCGAAAGGAGCGCGTCCGAAGTGACATTCGATGCCGGGTTTTACGACCAGAGCCACATGGACAGGTGCTTCAAAAAAGTAGTCGGGCTTTCGCCCAAAGAATACAAGAAGGCCGTAAAGCCGGCGACGGATCCCGATTGATGATGCGCTGTTTTTAGCATAGTGCCGGGATGAATTTTGCGAACAGGTAAAGCCCGTCTTCACCCGCGTTGACCTCGTGCGGGACCTTCGCGGGCATAATCGAAATTACGCCGGGAACGTATTCGATTTTGGCTCCGTCGTTCACGCATGTTCCGCTGCCCGCGATGACTTCGTGCGTCTCGAACTGCGTTTCGTGAATGTGGTTCCTGATGCTTTTGTTCGGAGCGATTCGGACGAGGTGGTAGCTGAACGTGCCGCCGGTCTCTTTCGAGGTGATGATGTGCTTGAGTTCGACGCCTTCGAAAGTCGGGTGCTTGTTCCAGGCGAGGTCCTTGAATGCCTTTGCGTTGCCGGGGAGCCTGAGTTCGCCATTGTTGAATTTTTCGAAAAGTTCCTTAGTCATTGTATAACTCCTTATATGTTTTGTGCACCGCAGAATGCGCTGCGCTTGCACCCGAATTCTATATAGAAGGAGCTTTTAAAAATTGGATAAAATTGCGAAAAAAGACTCGAAAATGTCCGCATGGCGGCAAAATAATGTATTTTATAGTTAGTTCGTAATTCTCTTGCCGGAGGTAGTGAATATGATGGATTCATCTAATGAAAAGCAAGGTGTCGAAAAACAAGATGCTGAATTGCAGGCGAAAAAAGCGCGGGCCGAGCGCATAAAGAAAATGCGAGGCTGGCTTTCACCGCGCGATTCCGTGGCGGACGATTTTTCCGCCGAAGACGAGGCGCTCTATTACGGCAGCGGACACTCGGGGTGGAATCGGTAATATTCGATAAATATTTTTTTTTCAAAAAATATATCAAAGTAGTGGTTTGGTTTGCGGCATGATTTGTATCTTGTCGTCATTGTGATTTATACATAATGGTTAGAGGGGATACCTTAATATGTTCAAAAAAATCATTCTTGCAAGCATGCTTGCAGTCGTTTCGTCATTTGCCGATGAGGATGAGTACAAAGTTCTTGAAGCCCATAAAGGCCGAGTTTCGTTCGGAACGAGTTATCGTACATACGAAGTCAGAGATGTAAATTACCATTTAGTCGATATAGGAGTTAACGCTCGATATACTGTAATTCAGAATTTGGAACTTGCGCTCGATATTCCGTATAGAGTGTTTAACTATTGGAGTGGAAATGATGATTATATGGTAGGGTTTGGAAACCTGTCTTTTTCAGCAGCTTACCAATTTATCTCCAAAATGAATGTTTTCGCTGGTGTATCTGCCCCTGTAGAAGATTTATCCAATGATGCATGGACATTCAACGCTGGCCTGCGATTTTCAACGGAGATTAACCGATTGATAGATTTTGGAGCGCTACTCGGAGTTGTCTCTGCTACTAAAGGCAAAGATGATTATGTGCCTGTAGTAGGAGTTGCTGATGCGAAGCTGTTTTTTAACGTCACACCGCAATTTACTCCGTTTGTAGGAATGACTTTTAATTTCCAAGAACAAATTCCTGTTTACGATTCCAAGCGTTTACACAGCAGAGAATCTATTTACTTTGGGTCTAGCGTTGGAGCGGATTATAAATTTAACGACGTTGTGGGTATTAATGCTACGGTGGGATTACACAGATATTTTGGCTTAGGCGATCTTCCCAGTTTTTTTATAGCTGATGCAGCCTTCCACGTTTTCGTTTATTTCTAAAACAGCCTTAAATCAGGTAAGGTTTTTCCACTTGAAAAATAGAGTCTTCAATTTCTGGGCGTAGAGTTTGGTCTCTTCTGGGTTTACAAAGAACGTCGCGGCGCAAACTACGAAGAACGGATTGAAAATCATGCCGAGAACCGCACCCCATACATAATATGTGCCGAACATGTTTTCGCGGACATAATCCCAGGTGCTCCATGAAATATAGACGAACGCTATTATGGAATAGATTTTCAAGACTAGCGTGTTCTTCTTGACGAGGGCGAATGTTCCCGCTGCGATGGGAATGAGGATCATGACGATGATGTCTGCGGAGAGAGAAAAATTCAATATCGTTTCGATCAGGTTGTTTGCGGCATTGACCAAAAAGTATGCAGTGCAGAACCGGAACAGGCTCGATGAGATAAAAAATGCGGCAATATAGACGACAAGAAGTGGGTTCACGAAAATGTTGGTGAGCGCTTCAAGGAGGTGATGGTATCCCATGCCTAAAGGTAAAAGATATTTGAAGAAGTGTACGGCATAAGAAATGGCGCCAATAGGAATCATGATTATTGCAACAACCGCAAAGATTTTCAAAAGTCGCGGACTCTTTTTTACGAGTGCGATTGTCGCCGCAATAATGCAAATACTACTTAATAGAATTTGTGGTCCATAATTGGAAAAGAAAGGTTCGTCTTCTGTTTCTAGGGTGAAGAATGGTAATAACGTACACGCGAGGCTGTCCAATCCGTTAACGATCAGCACAATGGCGCAAATTCTGAGCAAGGCAAGATTCATATTGCAATCAAAATAAAAAATTTTGTATATTAGGAACAGCCGGTTAAGTTGCCGAGGATAAAGGCTGGGCAAGCGAACAGGAAATGATTTCCGATTTGGCCAAGTTCAGACGCTTTAGGAAGAGGGGCTGTCGCTAACGTTTTTTCTTAAATCGAAAAGAAATCTTTTTGTGAGCGCTATTGTCGTACTTCGCTATGGCGTATAACCATGCCGCCATATAAATAATTAGGCAAATGATGGCATTTAAAGCTAATATATCATCGTCATTTGAGCCGAGATATTTTTCTATTGCTAGGATTGCATACATGGAAAACAAAAAACATAGCCATACCACTATTTTTGACAATTCATGAACAATTTTATTCTTGTTCTCTAGCTTGTACATCCATCCCATTAAAACGATTAGGAGAAACGACACTAAAAAAGTGTAAATGTACAAGATAAGTATCGATAAAAATATCATTTGGATTCTCCGAATAAAATAATACAAAAAACTCCCCCGGCGATGCCGAGGGAGTTTTGCTATAAGGTGGCCCCGGCACTATGGCCGGGGTGACAAATCAGGGATTAGTAGCGGTAGTGTTCAGCCTTGTACGGGCCTTCCACGGGCACGCCGATGTAGTCGGCCTGGGCCTTGGTGAGGGTCGTCAGGTGAACGCCGAGCTTTTCCAGGTGGAGGCGAGCGACCTTTTCGTCGAGGATCTTCGGGAGCGTGTACACGACGCCGCTTTCGTACTTGATGCCTGCGACAGTCTGCTTGCCCTGAGCGTTGAGCCAGAGGTCGATCTGAGCGATGGTCTGGTTCGTGAAGCTTGCACTCATCACGAAGCTCGGGTGACCGGTAGCGCAGCCGAGGTTCAAGAGGCGGCCTTCGGCGAGCACGAGGATGCTGTGGCCGTCGGCGAAAATCCATTCGTCGTACTGCGGCTTGATTTCGTTACGCTTGATGCCCGGAATCTTCTTGAGGCCAGCCATGTCGATTTCGTTGTCGAAGTGACCGATGTTGCCGACGATGGCGCGGTTCTTCATCTTTTCCATCTGGGCGGCGGAGATGATCATGGTGTTGCCGGTGGTGGTCACGAAGATGTCGGCCATGCTCACGACTTCGTCGAGGGTCTTGACTTCGTAGCCTTCCATGGCAGCCTGCAGAGCGCAAATCGGGTCGATTTCGGTGATGATCACGCGAGCGCCCTGACCGCGGAGGGACTGGGCGCAGCCCTTACCCACGTCGCCGTAGCCGCACACGACTGCAACCTTGCCGGCCATCATCACGTCGGAGGCGCGGTTGATGCCGTCGATCAGAGAGTGGCGGCAACCGTAAAGGTTGTCGAACTTGGACTTGGTCACGGAATCGTTCACGTTGATGGCCGGGAACTTGAGACGGCCAGCCTGGGCCATCTGGTACAGGCGATGCACGCCGGTAGTGGTTTCTTCGGAAACGCCGCGGAGAGCTTCGCGGGCGCGGGTCCACTGCTTGGGATCCTTTTCGAAAATCTTCTTGCAGGTGGCGAGGAATACGCCCCATTCTTCGCTGTCGGTGGCCGGGTTGAACTCGGGAACCTTGCCGGCATCTTCGAATTCTGCACCGCAGGTCACGAGCATGGTGGCGTCGCCGCCGTCATCCACGATGAGGTCGGCGGTCTTGCCGTCGGGCCACACGAGGGCGCGGGCGGTGTTTTCCCAATATTCTTCGAGGGTTTCGCCCTTCCAGGCGAACACGGGCACGCCCTGCGGATTTTCCACAGTGCCCTTCTTGCCGACCACGACGGCGGCGGCGGCGTTGTCCTGCGTGCTGAAGATGTTGCAGCTGACCCAGCGCACGTCGGCACCGAGGTCGGTAAGCGTTTCAATCAGGATGGCGGTCTGCACGGTCATGTGGAGGCTACCCATAATGCGGGCGCCAGCCAGCGGCTTCTTGCCGGCATATTCCTTGCGGAGAGCCATGAGGCCCGGCATTTCGGTTTCGGCGAGGTCGAGTTCCTTGCGGCCTTCGATCGCAAGGTTGATATCCTTGATTTTGTATTCCATAAAAAAATTCCTTATTTATGCACAAATATAGTTATATGCATATTTCGCGTCAACTCGCACGTTGTCATCTTTGCGAAGTATGGATCCTATCGTGATTCTATCGCTACGCTCCAGAATGACAGTGCTAACCAACAATTAATGACTACTGACCAATGACCAACAACTAGATTTACTCCATAAACAGTATCCCGACGAGGCGCAGGTCTCTTTCGCGTTGGTGCTTTTCGTTTTCCCATTGGCGGAATCTGATGTTTTCCACTTCGAATCTGGCGCCCTCGGTTTCGAGGACCTTTATGTCCTTATCAAGCCAGCTTTGTTTTGGTATGTAGAAACTGAAAACCGTGCTGCTTGTCGAGTCTATGTCCTTGAGCGGGTAATCGAAAAACAGTGTGTCGTTTCGCGTCACGAGGTCTTCGTGTTTGAAAGTGTAAACCACGAATGCGAATTTGCTGAAATTTTCGGGCGTCGTGTGGACACGGTCGTTTTTAATAGTCTTGGTAATTGTGCGGTATTTTTTGGAAATGTCCGCAAGGTCGCTATTTTCGGGGAAGAACTGATACAGTTTTTCGGTAGATCTTGCATGGAGTGCTTTTACTTGGTAGGCGACGATGCTTGCCTTGCGCCCGTCTTTATCCCAAAGGTCCGAGAAAAATTTTTTCGTGTCTTTTTCGCTGAGCGGGTATGCAGTGTAGCCTTCGCTGACTAGTGTTTTCTCGATGTTCTTGAGCCAGACGTTGCGGGTAACGCTTGTTGCGCTGAAGGGGCCTATCAAGGATACCGTAAGTATCGCACAGAAAATGATGATAACATATTTAGTTAGAATGATTTTGGGGATGCAGTTAAGTATAGCGAATATGCATAAGAAGATGCAAAAGCCTAATGCAAGATATAGGTTTGCCGTAATACCGTGTTCAGAAATTCTTTGGATAATTGCGATGGTTGCCGTAAAGATGGGGAAAATGCAAGTGTAGGAAAGGACCCTAGCGATTGTCTTTTCGGAAGAATGTCCGGGTTGTATAGTCGCTGGATAATATTTGTTTTGGATGATGAGTACGCAAGCTAAGACGCCGACTGCAAGGAAAAAGGTTGTTTTTGTTGGAAACTCCCATTGCAGCAGGGCTATGATGTCGCAAATATGGACGATGACGATGAAAATGGAGTAAAGCGGTAAAAATATATGTTTGATGCTGTCGAAAGAAAAACTGAACTGCCTTGATTTTATCTTCAATTTTATGGTGGTTACAAAATTTTCTAATGTGGGTGTTTCTTCGGTGCGTTTGTCGATGGATGGTAAGCCCGCCATGCACAGGATGGGGAACATTGTGAAAATGATTACAAACCCAAACGAGGCTGAATTGGAGTCTGTATTGTTTGATATGGAGTTGATTGCATTTAGTAGTGCAAATGATGCGATGCTAAATAAAATTACAATAAAAAGAGATGCGAAGATGGAGTCGCTTATTTTGTTGCCAAATGTCCATAGAGCGTTGTCGTTCTTTTGATTCCAGAATGGTCCGTAAATCAAGGCGATTCCAATAAGGCTGTAAATGCAGATGGTTATATGCCCTATGGTTTCTTTATCACCCCAGTTGTCTGCAGAGATAAAACAAAGGCTGAGTGTCACCGAAATGACTAGCCAACTCACGCTCGTAAGAATTTGCGGCATCTTGCGTGTGCTTTTTCGAGATTCCTGGATGAGCGATGTTGCAAGAGCGATGAACATGGCTGCGACAGGGTAAATAAGTAACCATATATCAAGGATTCGGCTAAAGGTCGTTCTTGTGGGGAATACCTTGGGTAACCCATCAACGCAGAATATGAACGCAACTGATGTCAAGAACGCAAACGCGATGGCGAGGGGGAACCGCTTGAACGCGGCCAAAATCAAGCTTGGGTATTTTTTGAATGTGTCAAGTACCATGATTTTCCTCTTTGAATTCTTCGGCGCGCATTAATCCGCATCAACCTGCGTCAACCGAGGTCGCGCGCTTATTCCACAAACAATATTCCGCGGATGCGTAGCGTCTTGCTGCTCTTCGACTCTTCTTCCGCATGCAGGTATTTTATCCCGAACGTCGCCCCGTCGGTCTTGATTTGCCTTATGGAATCTTGCTTGAGCGTCTGCCTGTCGACGGTGAAGCTGTAGACGGGCGCGGGCGCTTCTTCGCAGGCATCGGTCGAGTCGCTTTGGCAACTGCAGCCGCTGTCTTCTTTCAGCGAGATGCGGAACGTGAGCGTGTCGCCCGCGAATTCGAATTCGTCGTTGTTGAAGTAATGATCTATGGCGACGGCGCCCTTCGTGCCGCGGGGAACCTGGAGCATCGCCTTGTCGGGGTACTCTATGCTGACTTCGAACTGGTCGAACGGTTCTTCGCCGGTGCTGTCCGAACCTTCATTGCAACATACGTCTTCGGTGAGGTCGTTGGTGAATGCGTAGTCGTATCTGGTGATGTTAATATATTCCGCGATGTCTTTGTCGGGAATGCGTGCAAGTTCACTTATCCGTGAAACGAGAAGTGCCGATTCCTTGTCGCCCTTTTGCCGCAAGTCCCAGACAAACTGCCTGGAGTCTTCCTTGCTCAGCGGGAACTCGGTGTAACCCTGTTCGGCAAGTGCGCTCTTGACGCTTTCCATCCATACATGGCGCGTGATTTTTGACGCCTTCAGCGGGGAAACCATGAAGATGAACAGTAATGCGCAAAAGATGACGGCGATGTACCTGGACTTGCACTTGATTTTGTCGATGAGGAATATGGTGATGATGACATAGAAGAATATGTTGACCACTACGGCATAGATGCGCAGTTCGGAGATGCCGTATTCACTTATCCTGCGGATGAGCCCGACGGACATCATGACCACGAGGGGGATGCACGCGGCGGGGAAAATTTTCAGGAGCTTCTTCTCGAAGGTGGAACCGGGGTGGAGCCGCGCGGGGTAAAGGACGGTGACGAGCGCGAGCATGTAGACCATGAATCCCGAGACGAAGTACGACACCATTCCCTGCGGCATGTCCCACAGCAGGATGAACTTGGCGATGTAGGCGTAGAAGAGGAGGATGGCGAGGGTGAGTACCGGCACGAAGAGGAAGCGGATGGTGCTCGTTACGAACTTGCTTAGTTTGGGCGTTTCGCTGTGGCATTCCTCGATGGAGGGGATGCCGGTGAAGTACAGTATGGGGAAGACGGTGCTCGCGCAGAAGTAGAAAATGTAGAAATACACCTTCTCATCGAATTCATGTTCGAAAAGTGCACCAAAACAGAAGACGAGCGCTTCTACGGATGCGAGCAAAATGCCTGCCACCAGGGCGGCGACAAGCAGAGCCTTGATGTTCTTGAACGTAAAAATCCAGAAGGCGTTTTCGTCTTTCTGTTTCCAGAATGGTGCGATGAATAGGCCAAGGAATACGGCTACATATATGAAAAAGATTGTGTTGGGTACGAACTCGTTTGAGAAAAAATCTGGTTGATAATCGGTGAAACCGAAATAGACGAGTGCTGTCGAGATGATGAACCAGGCGGCGCTGGCGACAATCTGGGGAACATTGCTACGTTTGTTTAGGGATTCCTGGACAAGCGATGTCGTGAGGGATATGAGTATTGCCGCGATGGGATAAATGCCGGACCATATAATGAACTTGGCTATCGGCGAACCGACAGCGATGTCGATGTATTCGAAAAATTCGGTGTCAACGACAAGCGAGAAGAAAGTGAAGAGGGCGAACGCCGATGCGACCGGGAACCGCCTGAATGCGCTCGAAATTTGGCTGGGATATTTTTTGAAAGCGTCTAACATTTGTTCTAAATATAAGATAAGTTGCCCCGGCGCTGAGGCCGGGGTGAAAGTGGTCGCCTACTTCTTTACGCAGCGTACTGCGAAGAATGACAGATTGGTGAATGCCGCCGGTTCTGTATCGGGAAAGACATTCTGGTAGGTTCGCGGATTGGTGTAGTATCCCCAGAATTCAACTTTGTAGAACGATATATTGGCGACAAGTCGATCCTTTTTCTCATTCGTCTCGTTCATCCAGAGGAGCGCTGAGAATCCTTGCCAAGGTGAATAGGGCTCATCGGTATCGATAATTCGTCCGCTCAGTATAAAGCTCAGCCCGTATGTATCGGGTGCCGAATAGTTGCTGCCCGTGCCGCCGAGCTGCGATAAGAGATGCTCGGTTTCGGGTTGCCTTGTGCCGAGCGAGACTATGTCGCTGGAATCCGGGAGGTTCCAGCCATCGGGGCAAACTTCGCCCGCGACGTTTATGCTGTAGTACCGCCCGACATTCTTGCAGCTGTCCGCGAGGCAGCGGGTTTCTTTTGCCAGCACGCTGCTTGAAAATCCGGCGTACTTCATGTTCTCCGCAATCCACGTGCGGCCCTTGAAATTGATGGTGTGGTAAACGTAGTTGTCGCGCGGGTCCTTGAAGCTCCCGTAATTGATTTCGGGGTTGAAGTAGTAATCGGCTGGGTATTCCACGTGCCATTCGTAGGTGGGGCGCCATGTCTTGTCGTAGCAGATGTATTCTACATACCCGTAAGTGTTTTGGGCTTTTATTTTTATGCGCTTGTTGTCGGTGTCGCAGGGCCTGTTGTAGAACTCGCTCCATTTACCGTTCTGGCAGACATAGTACATGTTCGGGTCGGTATTGCTTGTTTGCGTCTGCCCGTCGGTTGAGCATTCCGCCTGTGCCATCTCGAGGTCGTTCTTGCTGGCGTAATCCCAGCCTTCGTCCATGCAGGGGGCGTCAGCATTGTAGAAGTCGTAATGCCTGCAGAAGGGTTCCTTGCGGCACACATAGGTCTTGGTCGGGTTGTCCGGGTTCGTGTACAGTTTGCCGTGCTCGTCGCAGGGCACATCGAAGGTTTCCGCATCGATAGTTTCCGCTACGTACCAGCCCGAGTCGAGACTGCATACAAACGATTGGCTGATGGGCTTGCCCCCGTAGAATACGTCCTTGCCTTCCTTGTCGCACTCGATCCCGAAGGTTGTCTTTTCCATTGCGTTGGCGCCGTCCCAGCCCGAAGCCCTGCATGTGAAGAGTTTTTCTGCGGAATTGTACTTTGCCTTGACGGTCGTGCCGATTTTGGAACTGTCGCACTTAGGCATATCGTAGCACTTGGTGTTGACAACCTCCACAATCCTTGACGGGATGAGCAGCGTGCCCTTGCAGTTCCTAGAATTGTACATGGTATATTCGTAAAGGATGTGTCCGGGGAATCCGTTGCCCGTGTATCCGGTCAACGGGAGTTTGTCTTCCGGGGTCTCGGCGCGGTCGGCGAAGTTGCAGTAGTGCTCCTTCGAGAGGGTGCCGGTTTCCGTGAAGGTCGCCTCGACGCTCTTGTAGAACTCGGATTTGACCGTGCCGCCGAAGATGTAGTTGATGAGATTGCTGATGAACTTCGACTGGTCGGGCTGCTCGATGAGCAGAGAGTCGATTCCGAGCGCCGCGAACAGTTCTGCCTGTGCGGTGGTGCGAGCTTGCTTTAGGGTGAGTCCCGTCTCTATGAGTTTTTCGGTGCGGCCCGAAATGAACCTGCTGAGCATGATGGTGTTCTCGAGGGCCTGGGTAACCACTGTGCTGTCTGGGCAGTTGATCATTCCGCCGCCGCCAAAACCGCCGCTGCTGGGAGGGTTGAATATGAGATTGTCGTTGTTGATAGATTGCTCTATAATGCTGTAGCTGCTCGAACTGGCGACTATGCTGATATTGCTTGAACTGCCGAACCCGAAGTGGTTCGAACTGGAGGAGGTTTCGGTGCAGTTGTTGCAGGGGATGGTATCGTGGATGTTTGTTTCTTCTGTGGTGCCGCCGCTAGAGGAGCTTTCATCGTTGGCAAGGGCGTTGTCGGTTTCCGTGGAACCGGCGAACATTTGGGAACAGGCAAAAAACGCCGTAGCGAACGTTACGGAAATGGCCGAAAAAAGAAATTTCCTGAAATTCATCCCTGTTCTCCTCTTCAACCCTATAATTTATCATATATGAATAGGGAAATCAAGAAAAGAACAGAAAATTTACAATTATTGCACTTTTTTGACGAATTCTCGGCATACGGCCTCGGGATCGGGCTTGCCGAAGATGGCGGAACCCACCACGAACACGTTTGCGCCCGCTTCCTTGCAGTCGAGGATGTTGTCGAGCTTCACGCCGCCGTCGATCTGGATGTCGAGTTCCGGCTTCATCTGGCGGAGCTCGCGAATCTTGTCGAGGCAGTACGGGATGAGGCTCTGGCCGCCGAATCCGGGGTTCACCGACATGATGAGCACCATGTCCACGATGTCGAGCACGTACTTGATGGCTTCGAGCGGGGTCGCCGGGTTGATGGCCACAGCGGGCTTCACGCCGAGTTCCCTGATCTGGTGCAGCAGGCGGTCGAGGTGGTTCGTGGTTTCGGCGTGCACGCTGATGATGCTGGCGCCTGCCTTCGCGAACTCGCCCACGTAGTTCTCGGGATTCTCGATCATCAGGTGGCAATCGAGCGGGAGGCTCGTGCCCTTGCCGATGCATGCCGAGATGCCCGGTCCGAAGCTGATATTTGGTACAAAGTGCCCGTCCATGATGTCGAGATGGACGAGACCCGCGCCGCCTTTTTCGATGGCCTTGACGCCGTCACCGAGTGTGAGGAAATTCGCGTTTAGAACGCTGGGGGCGATAATTTGCTTCAACATGCCTAAAAAGGTAGAAAAAAGCCGGCTCGGGCGTGCGCCGGTATCGGGAAAATCGATAATTAACGATATTATTTTATATCTAGCCACGAAACTTATTTTTTACTAACTTTATCCGAGTTATTATTAGCAGGAGATGAAAAATGGCTAAGACAACAACAAACAAGGCCGCCAAGGCCCCGGTGAAGAAGGCCGCCGCAAAGCCGGCTGCCGAAAAGAAGGCTTGCACCAAGGCTTGTGCAAAGCCCGCCGCCAAGAAGGCTGCCCCGAAGGCCGCTGCCGAGAAGAAGGCCCCGGCTCCGAAGGCTGCTGCGAAGAAGGTCACGGTTGAATTTATCGCCGATTGCCCGCTCGCAACGACCGTTTCTGTCGCCGGTACTTTCAACAACTGGGCTGTCGACAAGGACATGCTCAAGAAGGACAAGAAGACCGGTCTCTGGACTGCCAAGATGGCTCTCGCTGCTGGCGATTACGAATACAAGTTCGTGTGCGACGGCAAGAACTGGGACGCGGGCGACAACAAGATCAAGCACGTCTAATCGCGCTTTTTGCAATAACGGATGCGCCGGGCCAATCGCTCGGCGTTTTTCATTTTGTGTAAAGAGTGGCGCGGGCCGGCAAATCGTGCGGGCCCTTCCTGAAATTCTCTAGTAACTGGGAACTAAGAACTTGGAACTATTTTCTATCTTTGTCCCCATGAATTATTCTATCCCTCAAGAAGTTTTTGTCAAGGCTGCCGAACAGTACGGCACCCCGCTCTGGATTTACGACCGCGCCACCATCGAGAAGTGCGTGAAAGATGTCCAGGTTTTTGACACCGTTCGTTTTGCCCAGAAGGCATGCCCGAACCTCTCCGTGGTTTCGCTCATCCGCAAGCTCGGCTGCGTCGTCGACGCCGTCTCTGCCGGTGAAATCGTCCGCGCCCTCAAGGCCGGATTCAAGGGCGGCCAGCAGAAGGGCAAGGCTCCCGAGATTGTCTACACCGCCGATATCTTCGACAAGGATGCCCTCGAGCTCGTGAAGGAACACAACATCGCCGTGAACGTGGGTTCGCCGGACATGATCCAGCAGCTCGCCGATTTCGGCGTGAAGTCCGAACTTACCATCCGTGTGAACCCGGGCTTCGGCCACGGCCATTCCCGCAAGACCAACACCGGTGGCGACCTTTCCAAGCACGGCATTTGGCACGAACAGATCAAGGACTGCATCAAGCTCGCGCAGGCGAACGGCATGTGGATTACCGGCCTGCACATGCACATCGGTTCCGGCACGGACTTCGAACACCTCGCGCAAGTTTGCGACGCCATGGTCGATGCTAGCCGCCGCCTGGGCAGCCATCTCCGCACCATCAGTGCAGGGGGCGGCCTCCCGATTCCGTACCACGAAGAGGAAAAAGGCAACCGCATCGACGTGAACGCCTACTACAAGCTGTGGGATGACGCCCGCAAAAAAATCCAGCAGAGCATCGGCCACGAGGTTCACCTGGAAGTCGAACCGGGCCGTTACTTGGTGGCCGAGAGTGGTTACCTGATGGCTGAAATCCGCGCGGTCAAGAAGCAGGGCGACAACCTGTTCTACCTGGTGGACGCCGGCTTTACCGACCTGGTGCGCCCGAGTTTCTACGGCAGCTACCACGGCATTTCCATCATCGCCCGCGACGGTCGCGAACTGAACGAGACGGTCGATGCAGTGGTGGCAGGCCCGCTATGCGAATCCGGTGACGTGTTCACTCAGGAAGAAGGTGGCTTCGTCGTGACGCGCAAGCTCCCGAAGGCGAAGGTCGGCGACTTGTTGATTCTCCATGACGCGGGTGCCTACGGCGCCGCCATGAGCAGCAACTACAATAGCCGTCGTTACGCTGCCGAAACGATGTACACGAACGGCGAATTGAAGGTAGTGCGCGAACGCCAGAGCTTCGAACAATTATTGCAGAACGACCGCATTATCGATTTATAAGCGGCGTATAACTTCGTTGCTTGCCTTTTCGCGTACTTCTATGTACGCCACGAAGGCTCGCGCCTTGTTCTACTTGCTTCTAAATCAATAATTAGATGCGTTTTTTTTTGTTGCATCTCGATAATTAAAACATTGAGTTTCAAAAATCGGGCGGCGCCATGGTGCGTTGCCCCTTTTCAATTTAAAAGGAAATTTCTATTTTTCGCCCCGTAGAACATACCCTTCCAAGGAGCTTTTATGGGCGGCTTTTGTGGTGTTGTTTCCAAGTCAGATTGCGTATGCGATCTTTTCTTCGGGACTGACTATCATTCGCATCTCGGGACGCATCGCGGCGGCATGGCCGTGTTGAAGTCCGACGGAAATTTCCATCGTTCCATCCACAACATCCAGAACACGCCGTTCCGCAGCAAGTTCGAACACGATTTGGCAACCTTCGCCGGTAACGTCGGTGTGGGCGTCATTTCCGATACCGACCCGCAGCCGCTGGTGATGAGCACCAAGCTCGGGACTTTTGCGATCGTGACCGTGGGCCTCATCGCGAACATCGAGGAACTGAAGGAAGAACTCTTCCACAACAACTGCATGCAGCTGCAGTACTCCACCACTAGCGGGATGGTCGGCCCGACCGAAGTCGTTTCCGCTCTCATCGCGACGCAGGCTTCCATCGTGGATGGCCTCAAGTATGTGCACGAGAAGGTGAAGGGCAGCTGCTCCGTGCTGCTCATGGATAGCACGGGCCGCTTCTACGCGAGCCGCGACAAGTGGGGCCGCACGCCGATTATCCTCGGTAAGAAAGAAGGCTCGATGATTGCCGTGCAGGAAAGCTGCGCGCTCCCGAACCTCGGCTACGAGTACGTGCGCGACATGGGCCCGGGCGAGGTGGTCGAGCTCACTGCTGAAAAGGACATCTGCCTGGTCGAACCGCGCAAGAAGATGGCCATCTGCTCGTTCCTCTGGGTCTACTACGGTTACCCGGCCTCGAGCTACGAAGGCCGCAATGTGGAAATGACGCGCTACCGCTGTGGTTCCGCGCTTGCCAAGCGCACTCCCACCGAGGCCGACGCCGCCTGCGGTATTCCGGATTCCGGCACGTCTCATGCTCTCGGTTATGCGCACGAGGCCGGCGTGAAGTTCGCCCGCCCGTTCGTGAAGTACACGCCCACGTGGGCCCGCTCCTTTATGCCGCAGGACCAGCGCCAGCGCGAACATGTGGCTTCCATGAAGCTCATCCCGGTTCCGGGACTCATCCGCGACCGCCGTCTCGTGTTTTGCGACGACTCCATCGTGCGCGGTACGCAGCTCGGCAAGCAGGCCGCCAAGCTCTACTCCCTCGGCTGCAAGGAAACGCACATGCGCATCGCCTGCCCGCCGTTAGTTTATCCGTGCAAGTTCATCAACTTCTCGCGTTCCAAGAGCGTCTACGACCTCATCACGCGCCGTTACATCCGCGAAAAGGAAGGCGAGAACGCCGATATCGCGAAGTACACCGACCCGGATAGCGAAGCCTACCAGGGAATGGTCGAATACATCCGCAAGAACCTGAACTTGACGACGCTCGCGTTCCAGCGCATCGACGACCTGGTTCATGCCATCGGTCTCCCTGCCGAACAGCTCTGCACCTACTGCTGGAGCGGTAAGGACTATGCCGAGACGGGTGACTGCTACCATTGCCCCTGCGAAGATGGCGAATGCCACTGCAAGGAGAAGGACAAGTAAGGTCCTTGGCATAGTTTTTTGAGAATGCGTCCGAGGCGGCATGCCCCGGATGCATTTTTTTGTGCGTAATTTGCGGATTCCCTGTGGCGTCTGCGGTGCGTTTGCTCCCCCGCGGCGACCGGCTCTCCCTTTTTAACTATATTTGGCACACTATGGCACTATGCTTAGAAACTGAACAGCTGGAAACAGTCCAGCGGATTCTCGCCCTCCATTTCGACGGGTTGGAAGTTTGGGCTTACGGCCCCCGGCTCACGGGCGTGGATCTGACTCCCGAAACAGAATTGGACCTTGCGGTTATCGCCGAGCGCCCCCTGTCGTTCGAGGCTATGACCGCCGTGGAAAAGGCCTTCGCCGATAGCGGCCTCCCGTTCAGGGTGGATGTCATCGACTGGGTCAAGCTCCCGGAATCCATGCAGAAGAAAATAAAGAAAGAACACGAAGTGGTTCAGGCCGCTGACGAAGAAGCTCGGTAGATTATTATGAATCGACTCACAACCCTCCTCCTAGTGTGTGCGCTTTCGGGTTCGCTTTTTGCCCAGGACGATATTTCCAGGGCCAAGGCGATGATTCGTGACGGCAGGTATGCCGAAGCGATTGCCCCCCTCCAGAAAATTGCCGATTCCAAGAACTTCCGCAAGCACGAAGGCGCTCAGGCCTCTGTGCTCCTTACGGAATGTTACCTGCGCGAGCACAGGCGCGATGACGCCCTGAAGCTTGCCTCCAAGTTCCTGGAATACCACATGGCATCCGAGTACCGTGAACGCATGGAACTCGCCCGTGCCATCGCGCTCGTGGAGAAGGGCTCCGTGTACGAGGGTGTCGAGGCCATGCTGCGCATCCTGGCCTATACCAAGAATCCGGCCGCCAAGGGCCACACCAAGGAAGTCGCCATCCAGACGCTTGCCGCGAGCCTCCTGAATGCCGACCAGCTCCAGGCGCTTTTGGAAAAGTACCCGGTGGACAAGGACGTTGTGGGCTGGATCCAGCTGCAGATGGGTCGCGAATGCCAGAATGTGAAGCGCTACCGCGCCGCCCGCTACTGGTACAAGAAGGTTGTTAGCGGCGGTGTTGCCGAAAACCTTACCGCTACCGCCCAGCAGGGCCTGGAATCCATCGAGGGTCTCGGTGCCGGCATGCCGACGGTGCTCGTGCTCGCTCCGCTTTCGGGCGACTTCGCCGAGTTCGGTACGGCCGCGGTGCAGGGCGTTTACCTCGCCCACGAACAGGCGGGCCTTGCAGGCAAGGTGCGCATCCGCACTGCCGATACCCGCGCCGATGCCTCCATCGCGCTCATGCGCACTCAGCAGGCGGTTAACCAGGACAGCATCGTCGCCGTGATCGGCCCCATCATGAGCGCCCCCGCGGCGACCGTGGCCGCCTGGCTCGGCAGCAACTTCCAGAATATCCCGATGCTCACGCCTACCGCGACCGACGACGGCATCGCGAAGATGGGCCCGAACATTTTCCAGGTGAACATCACCATGGACAACCTCGCCCACAAGATTGCGGACTTCGCCACGAAGTGCCTCGATATCCGCGAGTTTGCCGTGCTCAGCCCCATCGGGGACTACGGCTCGGCGATGTCCCAGAGCTTCACGCGTGCCGTGGAGCGTCGCGGTGGAAAGATTTCCGCCTTCAGGAACTACGTCGAAGGCCGTCCGGATTACTCCACCGAGTTCAAGCTTCTGCGCGACGTGCGCTTCAAGCAGGAAAACCGCAGGCGCAATATCGCCCGCGGCGCGTCTGACCTGGATGCCGTTGGCGCCCGCGAACGCCGCGACTACCTGGCCGATTCCACCATGGAAATTCCCGGCATCTTCATCCCGTCGACGAACCCGGGCGATGCTGGCCTCATGGTCGGGCAGGTCGCCTACAACAAGATCAAGGGAACGATGCTCGGTACTTCGGGCTGGTACGGCCGTGAACTCCTGATTCAGGGCAAGCACCTGGTGGACAGCACGTACTTCAGCGTGCCGGGCCTGGACCTCTCGGGTAACAAAGAAGCCTACGAGAACTTCTCGAAGGCGTTCAAGGAAAAGTGGGGCGAAGCTCCGGCCGAAGACAAGGTGAGCGGCCTCAGCTACGACGCCGCCAACATCGTGTTCTCCGGTATCCAGAAGAAGGTCGAGAGCCTCACGAAGTACCTCAACAACACGTCCGTTTTCCAGAGCGTGTACGGCGAAATCAAGTTCACGCGCGGCGCGAACACGAACACCAAGGTGGTGACCGTTCGCAAGGGCAAGTTCTACGTGATGGAAGGCTGCAACCTTCCGTCCAATGCGCTCCCCTCGGACGACAAGAAGAAGGACGACAAGAAGTCATCCAAGAAATAGCGCCGGGCGCCTAGCCGGCGTCGGCGTAATCGTCATCGAAGTCGATGTTCGGGCCCGCGATGCTTGCGGCCACGAAGTCGGCTGATTCTCCCGAACGGTATAAGGACTGCAGGCTCGCATCGTCGATGAGCGACTCGAGCGAAATGCTGCTGATGGCTCCCAGTTCCTCGCGGATGCGGTTCTTGAATGCCTGGAACCCGGAGTTGATCAGGTAGAAGGATATCGCGGATGTCTTATGGATCGGTTTCATGTTTTCCCCCATACTGTTTCGCAATGTTCTACGGTATGCCGTGCCGGTCTTGCCCTGCCGTGGCTGTTGGTGGCACGCATGTTAAAAGATTGTTGATTACCTGTTTCTATTATACCTTTTGCGCCCCTCTCCAGACAAGTGACAGCCGTCAAATAGCGAATTTATAATATTCCACAATGTCGCGCAAAAAACGTGTTTTTCGTACGAAAATGGAAGAAAATGGGAACGCCTAACATGGTGAACATCAACACGATACGCTTTGCGCATTTTGTTAGTTTGTTTGTAACAAATGAAACAAGAAAAGCTATTCCACTTTGGATTAATATTTCGCCGCTTTGCGTGCGCCTTTGGCCGTTGCGTGCGCCTCTTTTGTATATTTGGGAGCGTTGAATCATTGTGGATTGATTGTCATGTACCGTATATTTCTTGTCGCTTTGACTTTTGCCTCGCTCGCCTTTGGCGGGTCGCCCGCGCCTACGCTTTCGCTTCCTTCGCCTATCGCGGAAATCGCTGAACGGGTGACCGAGCGTAACATGGCGCTCGATTACGACAGCGCCTTCGCACTTGCGAAGCAGGTGAGCGCGAAGAATGCGGGCGTGGGATGCGTGCTCGAGAACGTGGTGCTCGTGAGCCGCTACGACGACCTGGGCGATACGGCCGCGCTTGAATCGGCGGGGAAGAATCTCGAGAAGTGTGCGTCTACCGGGCTCTGGGAAGCCGTGCGCAAGTTCGAACTCGGTTACGTGCAGATTGAACTGGGCCATTCGGTGAAGGGCGCCATGACGACGCGTTCGGGTGCTAAGTTGTTCGAAGAATCGTCCGAGCTGGATGCGCAGGCCTTCTACGCCCTCTACGCGTACTACATGGACAAGAGTTTCAGCTGGCTTCCCTTCAAGACGGATCGCCGCGTCGAGTACCTCGCCGTGGTGGATTCCGCCGCTTCGGTTTCCAAGCAGTTCTGGCCCCTCTTCCTTACCTCGCTCGCCTGGATGTACTACGACAAGGGCGATTACAACGCGGGGCTCAGGATATTGAAGGTGGGCTTCGGCAAGGCGCCGAACCATCCGGTGCTTCTGCAGCTCAAGGCTGACATGCTCTACAAGCTCAAGCGCTACAAGGAAGCCGCGGACATCTACGAGAAGAGCGCTACCGATTACCTTGCACGTACCGGGAAGTCCATCCGTTACTGGTGCGCGGCGCTGAACCTGGTGCGCATCTATGCCGACATGGGCGACAAGGAGAAGTCCGCTCGCTGGAAGAAGGCGCTCGACGATCCGGAATACAAGAGGCTCGAACGCCGCATGCCGGAATCGCTCATGGACGACCTCGAAAGCAGGGACCTGCTGGATTAGTTTTGTAAAAACTGCACGTAAACAAAAAATTTACGGCTCATTTTGGGGGGCAAATCCGTTTTAAGGATAGAGACACTTTAAAACGGAGTACCCATGAAAAAAAGTCCGCTGAGGCTGTTCTTCTTTGTGGACGGCTATACGCTGAAGAAGGTGAACGAATTCTACAGGTTTCACCACCCTTACCACTCGCGAATCGATTTCCGCTCGCTCAAGAACTGGGCGCGCCACGAGGCCCTGCGCGTGTTTGCGCCCGGCAGCACCTACGCGGTGATGGACTGCCACTACTACCACCCGTACAAGGATCCGCACATGTACGGCGGAACGTGGGGCCTTTCGTGCTTCGAGCGGGAGCTGCGTTTCGCGGGATACCAGATACACTACTGCGACCAGGTGGGGCCCGAGGGCGTGAGGCCGAACATGGCCCTGCTCGAGGATGCGCTGCTGTTCGCGAGCTACCGCAAGATGGACGCGGTGGTGCTGCTCAGTACGCAGGGGCAGTATGCGCCGCTGCCTGACAGGCTGCGCATGATGGGGCTCCCGATGCTTTTGCTCGGGTGGCAGTTCTCGTACTCGAAGGAGAACCGCTTGGTGCGCTGGAAGACGGACCCGTACCTGCAGGAGCTCGCCACCTTCTACGTGGCGATGGACCGCGTCGCCGAGAGGGGAATCAGCGCCGCCGACGGTGGCCTGTTCTGCGACGGATAGCAAAAGCCCCAGTTGTTGAACTGGGGCGGTTGAAAAGTTACCGGAGGTTCAGTCCCCGAAACGACGAGTGCTCGGGCATCCGTGAGCAACAAACGCCTCGTATTGCGATTACATCGCATAAACCGGCGCCTCAACAATAGAAACAAGTAAACTTTTTTCTGCTGTACTCGGCTTAGGTTTATTTAACGAGGCGTGGTTGCGAGAGCGAGTGAGAAACCGGAGGTTTCAACACCTAAAATGTCGAACGAGCGGTCTTCTGTGAACGGAAAAGGCTCGTATCAACGAGCCTTTGCAGTGAGAGAGCACGAGCTACCGGAGGTTCAGTCCCCGAAACATCGAGTGCTCGGTCTTATTACAACTTATCGGCTTGCTTGCGCTGCCAGTCGCTCTTGAACGTCCAGGTAGCGCGCACACCCACAAACCAGGTGTCGCCGCTATTATCTGTATCGTAGGGCTTGTTCACGAGGACGTGTTCTTCAATCTCGATGTCGCTATAGTCTACATGGCGGTAGCCGCCGTAGATACCGATGGCGATGGGGTTGATTTCCAGGCGGAGTTCGAGTTCGCCGGTGACGGTCGCATCCATGGTGCTGTAGTAGCGGTCGCGGGCATTTACGAAATTGCCGCTTTCTTCGACAAAGGTGAAGAGGGATGCGAAGTGGAAGTTGATGAGGTTGAAGCCGACACCGACGGCGGGGATCAGGTTGATGACGGTGTTTTCGCCGAAGAGCTTCCAGCCGAACATCCAGTCGACACCGTAGGTGAACCACTTGACGTCAAACAAGGGGGCCTTCTGCACGTCGCCGCTTTCGATGCTGGTAACGTTGTAGGTTTTGGACGGGCGTTCAGAAATCTGGGTCGGCATGGCGTTGATGTTGAACCAGGTGAGGAACTGCTTGTACTGCGCACCGATGTTCATGTGCAGTCCGAGGTAGTAGTCGTAGAATTCGGCGTATTCGAAGGAGCCGTGATAGGTTTCTTCTGCGTGGGTCTTTTGGTTTTCCATGACGATACGGCCGTTGTAGCGAGCAATGGTGTTCACATAGTTGTGAAAATCCCCGAACATGCCACGGTAGTCGGCACCGACGGAGATGAAGCCGCGGACGTGGTTCTTTTCGTAGAAACCGTTCTCCGAATCCGCGAAGGCGCTGGTCGCGAATGTGAGTGCGCACAGGAGCGAAACCAAGTAAACTATTTTTGTCTTCATACAAGACTCCGTATAAGGAATTGACGATGTATAAAATACATTATGTTTTGCGAATGTGCATCGAAATTTTTCATAAGATGTTAAAAATCAACGATTTACGTGCTTTTTTGAGGGCGTTCCTGGGGGGGCGGTTGGGCCGAATTGTGCCTGGGGTCGCCTTGCCGGGGGTCGTTTGCCTCGCAATTTGTGCCTGCGGGGGGGCGGATTCCCCGGAGGCGAGGGCCAAAGGGGAGGCCATGTGCTCGGATTCCGTGCAGTTTTCCCCGCAGTTGTACAGCAATTTGTTCCGCATGGGCAGTTCCTGCGGCCAAAGTCTGGTCGAAATCCGCTCCGAAGTGGGGCGCGATACCCTCGTGAAGCGCTTCGTGCTGGCCGATTCCGCCTTCGTTGCGGATACGGCGAAGCTCAGGCGGGTTTCGGCGGGCAAGGAATGGCGGGGGGCGACCGTCGTCCGGGTGCCGGTACGCCGTGCGGTGGTGCTCTCGTCGGCGCAGCTCGGGTTCATGCTCCGCCTCGGGGTCGAAGACCGCATCGTGGGCGTGGGCGCGGGCGCCTACATCGTGGATAGCGCGCTTGCCGCGAAGGTCGCGCAGGGCAAGGTGCTCGAGGTGGGCAACGGGCCGCAGGTGTCGCTCGAGAAGGTAATCTCGCTCAAGCCCGACCTGGTGATGACGTTTGCGACGGGCGGCGCGTACGACGATTACGACAGGCTTTCGACCCTCGGGCTTCCGCTGATGCTCACTTCCGAATGGCAGGAGAACAACCCGTTCGCGAAATTCGACTGGATTAGTTTGTTTGCAAAACTCTTCGGCGCGGAAGCGCGGGCGGCGCAGATTCTGGAGCCGTATGCGCAGGTGATTCCCGAGATGGCGAAAAAGGAAGCGGACCCGCTTGTCGCCTGCAGGGAGAACGGCCCGCGCGTAATCGCGGGCATGGCGTACGGCGGCGTGTGGTATGCGCCCGGCGGAAGGAGCTACACCGCGAGCCTTATAAGGCAGGCGGGCGGCTGCTACCTGTGGGCTGGCGATACCACCCGCGAGATGAAGTTCTCGCTCGAGGAAATCTTCGCGGTGGCCGACAGCGCCGACGTGTGGGTGAACCCGGGAATATACGGGACGCCCGATGACATAATCGCGGCGGAACCGAGGCTCGGTCGCATCAGGCCGTTCAGGGAGAAGCGCGTGTGCCAGAACGATGCCCGCAAGAGCGCTGGCGGCGGGAACGACTTCTTCGAGAGTGCGGTCTCGAGGCCGGTGGAACTGGTCCGGAACCTCCACGAATGCGTTTTCGGCATAAAAGAGGGCGAATCCGGCACCATCTCGGAGGACCCGCCCTACAAATGGTATAGAAATATTTATAATTTTGCATTATGATGAAGTCGACTACTGGTATTGGTGAATGGATTGCCTCCAGCTACGAAGCGAGTGTTCCGTTTTTGCAGCAGGTGCCGCGAGATTGTGCTGACTATTTACTGCTGAATGCGCAGATTCGCGAGTATGACGCTGGCGAAATCATCGTGCAGGGCGGCGTGGAAGGCGAGTACTTCTGCGTGATGCAGAGTGGTCGGGCCCAGGTTTGCGGACAGATTCTGCCGGACGGACACTATACCGTAGTCGCCTATATCGAGAGTGGCGCGTGCTTTGCCGAGATGTCCATCCTGTGTAACGAGCCTACGAGCAATACCATCATCGCCGCCGAAGACGGCTGCACGGTGCTGCTCATCCCGAAGGCCGAATTCGTGAAGTTCCTCGACAAGAACCCGAATATCATGGTGTACCTTTACAAGGTCGTTTGCGACAGCCTCCGCACGAAGAACAAGGCGTTCGACGAGTTCCAGCGGCTTTCGCTCCTTGCCTCGGGCACGGTGCTCCCCTTCATCGATTTTGCGCAGACCATGGAAAAGAGCCGCATCACCGGTACGGTGATTTGCGAATCCCAGTTCGGGTCCGGCTTTGTGGCCTTCGAGGACGGCCGCATCTGCTGTGCCAAGTGCGGCAAGCATACCGGCCAGGATGCCCTCGAGGATATCCTCTCTTGGGGCGACGAGTCCATGTACAAGCTCGATACGCACCTGATGCCGGGTACGGTGAACATCAACCAGATGGCCGATACCACGAGCCTCATTCTGGATGCGCTCAGGAATATTGACGAAAAACAAGGTGCCCGCAAGTAGGGCAAAACATAGTGCCCGATTCTGGGCAAAGGAAAGAAGATGAATTACGCAGACGCAGGAGTATCCTTGGCACGTGCCGACGAAGCAATGGTCGGTGTCAAGAAATCCGTACGTACTACATTCAACCAGGGCGTTCTGGGCGACGTCGGCAATTTCGGCGGCCTCTTTACGCTCAACCACCTCGGCATGAAGGACCCTGTTCTCGTGAGTTCCGTCGACGGCGTGGGCACCAAGCTCAAGGTCGATATCGAAATGGGCACGCACGAACTGCCGGGCCAGGACATCGTGAACCACTGCTGCGACGATATCCTCGTGCAGGGCGCGCGTCCGCTGTTCTTCCTTGACTATGTGGCTACCGGCCGCTTGGAACCGGGTGTCATGGACAAGCTCGTCGCCGGTATGGCCAAGGCCTGCCGCGAGAACGACCTCGTGCTCATCGGCGGTGAAACTGCCGAAATGCCGGGCTTCTACGGTCCGGGTGACTACGACATTTCCGGCACCATCGTCGGCGTCGTGGAACGCGAAAACATCATCGACGGCAAGAAGATCAAGCCGGGTACCATCATCCTCGGTCTGCCTTCCACCGGATTGCATACAAACGGCTACTCGCTTGCTCGTAAGGTGCTCTTCGACGTGGCCGGCTACAAGGTCGATACCCTCGTCGACGGCATGGACAAGACCATCGGTGAAGCGCTCGCCGTGCCGCATCGCAGCTACTACCCGAGCCTCATCGATCTTTGCAACAAGAAGATCATTCAGGGCCTCGCCCACATCACGGGTTCGGGCTACCAGGGCAACATCCCGCGTATCCTCCCGGACGATGTCGACGTGATCATCGACCGCACCACGTGGGATCCTCCGATGATCTTCAAGCTCATCCAGCAGGCCGGCTCCGTGGAGAAGGACGAGATGTACTCTACCTTCAACATGGGTATGGGCATGCTCATCTTCATCGACCCGGCTGACAAGGCCGAAGTCACTGCCCACCTCGAAGCCAAGGGCGAAAAGTGGGTGCAGATCGGTGAAGTCGTCGCCGGTACCAAGCAGGTGAAGTTCAGGGACTAATTGCACCAATGGTGCATTTGTAACTCGAAAAAGGCGTCCACGATAGTGGAGCCTTTTTTTCGCGGCTTTTTTTTGCGTAAAACTGTGAGGTCAAGCACGCCCGGGCACATTTTGGGAACATATTAATGTTTCAAATTGCTTTTTTGCGTGCGTAAGTGGCCCCACGAATATATTTTTAAGGTTGTATAAAAGGAAGTTCTATGAAAAAACGTATTACGAAGCTTATGATTGCAGCGGGTGCTGTGGCGCTCGTGTGCGCCTGTTCCGACGACCCGTCCAATAGCATGGGTTCTGAAACCTGCAATTCGCTTACCGGCTGCGATGGTTCCAGCGCGGTGATTGACCCGAACTCCAGCGCGACAATCAACCCGAATTCTAGCGGCACCGTTATTCCCGGCTCCAGCACGGTTGTCGACCCGAACTCCAGCGCGACCGTTCCTGGCTCCAGCACGGTTGTCGACCCGAATTCCAGCGCGACTGTTCCCGGCTCCAGCGCTTCGATTGACCCGAACTCCAGTGCGACCGTGCAGGTTAGCAGTTCCAGCGACGTTCCGCGCGACGAAAACGGATTCCCGACCATCGAATCTTACGGCCCGCCTCCTGAGGCCTACACCAAGGACATTTTGAACAACGGAAAAACAGGTTGGAGCAGCCGTTACTGGGATGCTTGCAAGCCGCACTGTTCTTGGCTCAGCAGCGTCGATACCACGAGCGAAGAAAAATACCAGGAAGGCATGACCGTGGCGCGTAACTGCAACATTCACGACGTGGAAGTCCCTGCCTTTACGCTTGGCCATGCGGTACAGCAGTACTGGATGGGCTACGAAGGCACGAACAGCGCCTGTGTGAACTCGAATGCCGGCGGCACTTACACCTGCACCGACATGGCTCCTATCCAGGTGACCGAAAACCTTTCTTACGGCTACGTGGCTGCTCCGGGCGCACAGTTCGGCGGCGGTTGCGGCAAGTGCTTCCATTTGCAGTTTAACGGTGGCAACCATGCAAACGACGTGAAGGCCACGCACAAGGCTCTCAAGGGCAAGCACATGATCGTGATGGCATCCAACATCGGTTACGACGTGGAAGCCGGCCAGTACGACATGCTCGTGCCGGGCGGTGGCGTGGGTGCATTCAACGCGCTCTCTACCCAGATTGGCGTGCCTGCAAGCGGCCTCGGCGCAAACGGCGGCGGATTCATGACGGAATGCCAGCAGAGCCTCGGCTGGGATAACACTGTGGAAGCCTACCAGGAATGCGTGCTCAAGAAGTGCGACGAAGTATTCAAGGATTGGCCGAACCTGCTGCGCGGCTGCCGCTGGTATGCTGAATGGTACATGACCGCCGACAACCCGACCTACAACTGGGAAGAGGTGGAATGCCCGCAGTACCTGATTGACCATTACATGACCTCGTTCAATACGACCAGGGAAAACCGCTGGCGTTGGAAGGATGACTGGTCTGACTACAAGAAGGGTGACGTGCTCGATACCGTTTACTGCTGGAAGGATGGCGAAAACCCGAACGATCCGAACGGCAAGGGCGCTGGCTGCGCTCCGTAACGAGGATTTATGAAACGTAAACTGTTTGGCTCGTTGATTGTGGCAAGTGCAGTCGCCATGATTTGCGCTTGCGGCGATGATACTGGTTCGAGCAATGCACCCGACCTGATGGGCAACGAGCCGGGTTCCAGCGTGATTGACAACCCGGCTTCGTCCGGCGCGGTTAATCCGGGCTCTAGCGCGGTTGTTCCTGGTTCTAGCACCACGATCGACCCGAATTCCAGCACTTCGGTCAACCCGAATTCTAGCACGACCGTTCCGGGCTCCAGCGGCTCTGTCATCGGTTCCAGTGCCGATGCGGGTCCCGAAAGTTCCAGCAGCAAGGAACCGGAACTTGACGCGAGCGGATTCCCGACTCTTGAATCTTACGGGCCGCCTCCGGCCGAATACACCAAGGACATCAGCGCTACGGCGAAGCGCGGTTGGAATACCCGCTACTGGGACGCCTGCAAGCCGCACTGCTCTTGGCTTAGGGAAAACCCTAACGATGTGACTCGTGCGGACACGTCTTCCGATGCGGCCTACATTGCCGACTTTGGCACTGCGCGTAACTGCAACATTCACGACGTGGAAGTCCCTACCTTTACCTTGGGTGACGTATCGAAATCCTGGTTCGGTTACAACGGGACCAGAAGCGCTTGCGGCGACGAAAAGGAAAAGGGCGTGTTCACCTGCACGGACATGGCGCCTATTGCCGTGAACGACACTCTTTCTTATGGGTACGTTGCGGGTACTGCCGACAGCAAGTGCGGCAAGTGCTATCACCTGCAGTACGACGGTCACTTCGCGAACGAGATGGAAAACAACCCGCCAAGGGAAACTCACCGGGCGCTCAAGGGCAAGCACATGATCGTGATGGCCTCCAACATCGGTAACGACGTGGCGGGCGGCAATGCTAATCTTCCGGCAGGCCAGTTTGATTTGATGGTGCCGGGTGGTGGCGTGGGCGCCTTTGACGCCCTCACTGTCCAGGTGAACAAAGGCCGCGACTTTAACTGGGGCGCAGGCTTTGGCGGATTCTTGACCGAATGCCAGAACAAGCTCGGCTACGAGGCTACTCTCGTCGCGTACCAGACCTGCATCAAGGATATGTGCGACGCGGCTTTCGGCGACGCCGGCCTTCCGAACCTTTTGCGCGGTTGCCACTGGTTTGCCGACTGGTACAAGGCTGCGGACAATCCGACCTACTACATCGAAGAAGTGGAATGCCCGCAGTACCTGATCGATCATTACATGAGCCGATTCAACACCACTACGGTAACCAACATCAAGAAGGTGACGGACTGGTCCACTTACAAGGAAGGCGACGTGCTCGACACGCTCCATTGCTGGAAGGCGGGCGAAGCTCCTCCGGAAGACGGTTGGGTCAACCCGAGCGCCGGCTGTGCTCCGTAAGTAGACAAAAATTTGGATAAAGCCCCGTCTCGCACGGGGCTTTTTGCATTCTATCCTTGCTTTTTGCCGGATTATCGCTAACTGCAAATTAGGTTATTGGCAAATAGATTCTTTGACCTTATATTACGAGCATGAGAGTGTTGAAAGTTGTTATTTGTGTATTGCTTGCCTTGAGCCTTGTGGGCTGCGCCATGAGCAGGAACCCTAATCCCATGATTCGTTATGGGGTGAATACTGGTGTGGCTTTGTCGGGTCCGGGCCTTATCGCCTTGTGCGTGGCCGGGGCCGTGGCGGAAGAAACTGGCCCGGATTCAGAATGGGGTCAATTGGCCTTTTGGGGAATTGCCGCCGCTGCTGGCGGTTTTATGGTGGGCGCAGCTTTGGGCGGGACGGTAGGTTTTTTCAAGTGGATGTTCAACGGGTTTAAAGACGACAATGTTGAATCGGCTTACGATCTGCCAGAAGAAATAATGCCGCCCGCCGAGTGATGTTTTGTAATTTGTCTGTTGACCCCGATCAGTCGGGGTTTTTATTTTTGATTTGCGGGATGTGAATGCGTTAGGAGGATTCCTTATGAGAAACGGAATGAACAAGTTGTTGACCGTGACGGCTGTGCTTGCGAGTGTTTGCATGTGGGGGTGTACGGATGTGGATTTCCGTTGGGAAAAAAATCGCAGTAGCGAGAAAGTTGTTGGTTTCGTTGATGATTCTCTTGTAATGGTGGGCGATTATCGGTGCTGGCTGGAAACAAGAGATTATTGGTTTGCGCTGAATGAGGAATCGAGTAACTGTGGTCGTGAACGTCTGTGCGTTTATAATTATCGTGTCCAAGAAGATGGTCCGAGATGGTGTGATTCGCTTTCTAGCAAAAAGATGACGGGTATATTTGCTGGACAAATGACGGATTCCGTGATTTGGGGCGGTGAAGTCTCGAAATCAGTTCGATTGTGGAAAATTGGCGAGAGACCGCATGAAATCAAATTGACAAAAGAGAGCGATGGTTGCTCCGTAGAGTTTAGGATAAGCTCGTTAAAGCCGTGGCTAGACGGAACTTTCATTGGAAGGAGCGGTGAATCCCTGGCTGCTGATGGCGATACATGCAATTACGTGGTTTTGGATACGCTTTTGAGGAGTCTGACCTACAAGCGGCTGGACAAGGATTTGGAATGGATAAAGAAGTGTGATGACGTGAGAGCGTGGGGCGAGGATGTGTATTGCTTGTGGAAAAATGATGATAAATCTGGTTTCTATTTAGAAGTGAATAATCAAAAAAAGGATTCTGTGCTTGTTGCAAATGTACCGCATACAACGGACTTGTGGAAGTCTTTTGAATTTGGCTTTATGGGGGATATGCTTTATTTTGGACATAATATTAATTCTATAGATGTTGAGAATAAGCGGATTATCATATACCCAAATATCAAGGCAAAAAGCGCCTTTAATTATGTAGATGAAAATAACAATAATGTGAATTATGAGTTTGTTCAAGAATGATTATGCGTAATCTATTGATTTTTTTTCTTGCGTCAACGGCGTATATTTGGGCTGTTTCTAAACCAATGGAGTCCATTGAAAATTACAATGGGTAATAATTGAAGTCAAATCCAATCCTTTGATTGGATTTTTTACAATATTTTTAGAGGACTTTGTAATAACAAAGTAAGTTTTGCGCTGGTTGTAAATCAAATCAAAGGCAGTCTATCGTCAATTTAAGAACGGCTATCATGAGTTTACAAAAACATTCTTGATGTTGCGTTGCGGTTTATGTAAATTTGTATTGGTAAATTGCATGAAAAATCATCCCTTTGGGCGATGTGTGAATGCGTTAGGAGGATTCCTTATGAGAAACGGAATGAACAAGTTGTTGGCCGTGATGGCTGTGCTTGCTTGCGCATGCATGTGGGGGTGTACGGATGTGGATTTTAAATGGAGTGATGGTCGGGGGACTCCGTTAATCGCCGGTTTCATAGACGATTCGTTAGTTGTTGCGTACGATTGCAGAGAGTGGCTTGAAACTACGGAAACCTGGTCCATCGGGGACGGGTATAGCGAAAAATCGTCATGTGGCCATGATCGATTGCTTGTCTACAATTACCGCGTGCAGGAAGATGGTCCGCGTTGGAGTGATTCCCTTACGAATAAAAGCGGCGGCTACCGATGGTACCAACTGACGGATTCCATTTTTTGGCGTTGGGAGGGGAATAACATTCTTTTATGGAAGCTTGGCGGGACTGCTCATGAGATGAAAATTTCAAGAAAGAATGAAGGATGTTCGCAATCTTCTAAAATAGAACGAATGCATCAATGGCTAGATGGGACATTTATTGCACTGGGAGGAAATCTTTCTGCGGGTAACGACAGTTGTCAATATGCGGTGCTGGATACGGTGGCGGGTACGCTGACCTATATGCGGCTGGATGAGGATTTGGAATGGATTAAGAAGTGTGATGACGTGAGAGCGTGGGGTGAGGATGTGTATTGCTTGAAATTTGATAAAGAGGAGAGAACGTCCTCGTTGTTTATAAATGATAGCTTGGGACACGTTTTGGAAAATAATTATTTCTGGACTGCGGGGGCTGTTTTGCAATTTCAGGGGCATATTCTCTTATTGGAACGAGATGTTTGTCAGTTAGAGAATGGAGAAATTAAGTGCTTTGCATCAGCTTCGTCTAATGGAATTTCTTTTAAGAATAAAGATGAAAATGTGTACATCACATATTAGCGTTTTGAAAAAGGTTGAATAATGAAGCGATTGGTTGTATTTCTTTTTTTGATGGCTTTCCCTTCTATATCTTGGTCCATCCCCAAGCCGATGGAATCCATCGAAAACTACAATGTGCTTTTGGTGCATGGCGCATATGGATCTGATAAAGGCATTTCTGAGAATACGGACTATGTCTCTGCTTATGAGGATACGACTTTTTTGGGTAACGCTACGCTTGGGGATTACACATCGAATAATCGAATCACGAAGTGGATTGCTGAAAAAATATTTGAAGAAGATGTGAGTGAAAAGAATTACGAGAATGCTCGTAATTCCTATGTGTACAACTGGCGCTCATTCACAAATCCGGCGAATACTTCGCTGAATAACGCTCATGAAATGGGGGACCGAACATGGAATGTCCTAACAAATGGCTCCTCTAAATTCGGAAAGCGAAGATCTCTGTTTGAAGAAGCGCAAGAAGTGAAAGCCCGGTTTGTTATAGATCCAAATGATACTTCAAAGGACTTATATGGCCAAGAAGCTCTTGATTCTATACGCAATCATTCCGATTTTTATCGTCAACTACCTTCCCGCTATATTCTTATCGGCCACTCAATGGGTGGCGTTGTATCCCGCGAGTATGTGCAAGGTAACTTCTACAATGGTGATGTAGACAAGATTATAACGCTTGATAGCCCCCATGAAGGAACAGGGGCGATGAATATGACAGTAAAAATGAATGCAACGAGTGACATTTGGGGACATTTTGGAGACAACCTCAAATCCACTGTACTTTCCGTTGTTCCGCGGATGCTTGTGTTGGGGAATCTCGGCGATATTGGTTTTGCCATCTCTTCCATTTCCTCGAATTTTCTGAAGAAAGAAATTGGAGATCTTCTTGCGACAGCGTTTGCCCCTGAGTGTTATGTTGAAAGTGATTCTCTAGTCCACTATGTGGATCCGAAACAGACCGGTTTTGGGACCATAGACTCCTTGAATCATTTGCATTATGAAGCGGATTCCATGCCCATGATCAGAATTTTATCCGGACGACATGGAATGACCTTTTCGGATCCAGGCGATCTTGATGAAGGTTTTGTTGGCGGAATACGCACTTTTATTCCTGATTACGCAGCAATGCCATATTTGAACTATAATGCCCAACTGGAAGGATCGGGCGATATGTCTGCAAGGTATGTCAATGCTTTGACTTCGTTTATGATGGGCTATGCGGGTATTCCTGTGCAAAAAAATGGTAGTAGCATAGTTCCCGATTCTTCTAGCAATGGTTCTGGAGTTAATGTTCTGAATGATCCTATGGTTGATGTTGAGCGGGCGTATTTCAATGCGGCTCCGCGTGCCTCAGGCACTCTAGGTGATGTTGCTGTAATTATTGAATCCATAACTAATCAAGTGAGAGATTTGGACCTTACATTGGGTTATATATGCCCTCCGTGTGCAAGCGCCACAAAAGTTGCACTCGGCTTTGCTGGCGCAGAACAGGCAGCACCATCCATAATCCCTGCTGCCATAGCAGGATTTTTTGATTTGAAGGAGTCTCATCAAATACCATTGTATCGAATTAATTTGGATACAATGAAGGCCGATGCCAATACGTATTCCCTGCAAACAGGCGCATCAACTTACACCCCATACCTTATGGAAGATTTCCTTTACGAGCGCCCGTTCGTAAACCTTGCGTTGAACGATATCCGTACATTGAATATGCTTTCCCCATTGAGTCCGGATTCTATCGAAAAGTCGCCTTTGAACCGCAATTGCTATTATATTGGTTCGAAATCCGGTAAGACATGTGCCATCGGCTTGTTCAGTCGTAAAGACACCTTGAATTCTTTCCAGCAGGAACAGAACCTTTCCGCCTTGACTCCGCTCCTTTTCAAGTCGGAATCGGATTGGTCCAAGATGGGCGTAAAGGTTGACCGTTGGGAAATGGTGGATGGTTTGCATCCCGATGGGTCGTTGAACAAGAAAGGGGTCCCTATCCGCCATGTGGAACGTTACGTGGTTCCCGACAATATCGTGGCGCAAGACTTCATTGAACAGTATTCGTTCGTCATCGACGACTTGATGCCGCACCGCATGCGTAAAATCTATATGAACTTCAATTTCCAACAGGAACTCGCTTGGGAATGCGATATAGAAAAGGATCCTGCTGATAATACTGCCTGTAAGGTATATAAGAGAAAAGTCGGGACGCCATGGCCGGCAGAGCCGCAGATGACTGTTCGGCACCCTGTGTTAAAAAATGGACGGTTTGATTTTAATGCGAAGGATTATTTTAACGAAAGATTCGGTGATAACCTTTCCGCTATACAGAAGGGAAACCAGAATACAATCATCATATCTCTCATAAACAAGATTGGACTTTCGAATACGCAGCGATTCAGCTATCTGTTCGGGACGGCCAGGGATCCATTTCAGCCTAGCTGGCCATTACAGGATATTGTAGTGAACAAGATAGAAGGGTTTGGTGGAACCGCGAGCTATCAAGGTCTTGGCATTGTGGGTGCGAAGGATTCTATTTTCCGTTGCTTGGATAAAGATTGCCGCTCGACGAATTCCGTTACCTCGAGGAGTGCGATGACCATGTCGGTTACGCAGGCGGATAATCATTTTGCTTCGGGCCAGGTTGTGAACAATCCGGCGGAGGGCCAGTTCTTTTGGGCCTTCAATGCGATAGTCGATAACAAGGGTTCGCTCGATAGCAACGATGTGAGCCTGGTATCCTTTGTTGTGGATACGACAGCCCCGAAGTTCTCATTGTGGACGGACAATCACAGCGTCAACCCGGATAGTTCCGTATTTTTAGCCCGTGTAAATGTAAATGACGATGGTTCTGCAACTTCAGGGAAAAAGGATGCCGCCGACATTCGTGCCATGCGCTGGATACTGGAACGGAAGAACGGCAGTGTATTTAACAAGGTTGCGGACCTGCCTTATCTTTACGATGTCGCATCGAAAAATTTCGCCATAGGCTGGGATGGTGTTGACAAGAAATCGTTGACTGACGGCGTTTACCGTGTGAAGGCGACAGCGATAGATTACGCCCTGCCGAACATGGATGCCTATGACGCGGTGAACGCCCTTTCCGAAAAGATTATTGGTAAGACCGTAAGCGGAACGGATTGGGACAATGTCATCCTCCACCATAAGCTGAATGTGGCCCGTGATTCTGTGGAATTTCTCGTGGATAGGACTGCGCCGTCTCTGCGAGGGATTGATCTGGGGGTAGTGCCGGTAGAACTGGGAAAAAATCCCAAATATGCATTCCTGCCGAAACCTGCACGTCAGGGGAACCAGTACGTGTATGTTTCTAAGGACAGTCTCTTGAACATATCGTATACTGTCTATGAAAAGCAGGAAGACCATAGAGCAACGCCTGTATTCATCAACTGGAGCCTCACGCATATGCCCGACAGCAATGCGGTTGAACATGCCGGAGATTCAATATGGATTACTAATGATACGATTTCGGGAATGTGGGGTGAAAAAGCGGAGCTTTTGCTGAAGGATGGAGAATATCGTATATCCGCCGTCGTTCGCGATCAGGCCAAGAATGTGTCGACTCCGACGACGGTGCCGAAGAGATTACGTATTGACCGCACTGCACCGCAGGTTGAAAATGTCATAAGCACGCTTCCTGTGTATGATTATGCGTCTAACAAGCCGTTCAAAGCTTCCGTCACGGTGTCTGAAGGCGGAGATGTTGCCGTCAATCGCACCGGGATGAGGTGCAGCTACAGGGTTATCGGCGGGGGATCCGATAATACCTGGCGCGAGATTTCCGATTCCGATTTGCATTCAGGAACGCATGCGTTCAATGTGGACGTGAATTTGATAGGGAGAAATGACGGAAAACGCTATCTCGAAACTGCTTGCGTTGACATGGTAGGGAATGTCGGCGTGGCGACAAGTTTGTTCCATGCTGGCAAACGGCATCCGAATATCGTCTTCCCGACAGAATCGGATTATTTGCAAATGCCGGTTATTCCGATTGTGGGCATTGCCCCGCCTGATTTTGGCGATGCAGAAAATACCGCTGTTTATCGCCTGAGGTATAGGGAAGAAAATTCTAGGGATTGGAAAACGGACAAAATCATGACTGTCGCTTCTAACCGTTCGAAGGACAAAGCGAACATATCGAAGATTGCACAGAGCAATGAGGGGGTGTTGGGGTATTTCTACCGCGACTCCATCTACGACAAGCGATATGTTATAGAGTTGGGAGTCAAGCCTTGTGAATATTGTAGCTGGCGTACGGATTCTGTTCGCGTGACTTTGGGTAAAATCGTAGCAGACAGTATAAGGCCCGCTGTTGCGTTCAAGATATCGAAAACGTCCATGGTTATCGGGAGGGATTCTGTAGATATGTCGCTCCGTGTGACAGGGAATGCTTCGGGGACGTACATGTTGCGTGTTTATGCAGAAGACGAGAGTGGTGCCGGTATTTTTGATAAGTCGGTTGAGCGTGCGTGGGCGAATCCGTATTATGGCGAGCCATACGATGTGACTGCCGGTTTGACTTATGATGCGACAAAGCCCCCTGTGGGAGTGTGGTTTTATCAGGTTGATAGCCTGTATCACTTGAGGTGGTCTGGCTTGCCGGATACTTCTGATTTGCGCGTTTTGTTCCTTGGCTCCACTTTTGGTGAAACGTGCTTGGCGTTGAGAGGGGAAAATATTATGAATCTCAACAAGGGGTGCCGCGTTGAACCGCTAAATAATCATTCCTTTGATGTTGCCTCGGAATATTTGAACGATTATCCGCTGCTGGTTTTGCCGACGTATACTGATAGTGTCATGATTCTTTCGGGAGAATCGGGGCATGTCGTAATGGAATCTAAAGGCTCGTTCAGGGTTGTCGGAAAAAATGTTGGCATGGTGGGTTCGCATAATATTCCGGTGTATTTTGGATCTAGCGAAATGGCTGGCCTGCCTATTTCGGGACAAAGCGTCGGTGCAGATGATGTGAATGTGCTGAAGAATGGATGGAATATACATCCGAACAAATTCAGTTTGTCGTTTACCTGGGATGGATCCATGGATTCGAAGTCTTTCCCGGCTGAAGGAACGATGAAAGTTTACGCCGAAGTGACCAGCCTTGATGGAGGAAATGCTTTTGCAGACGTGAAAATGCAGGAAATCGCCCTGAGTCCGGATACCTTGAGGATAGCTTTGGACAGCTTGCTTCCAAAATTCTCGTTGAGGGATCAAATTGGTTCGGTGATAACGCTGCGAGCTGTAAGTATACCCTATGGCATTCTTTATAGGGATGCACTTGTGACCATTAAAATTAAAAATTCTTCGGGCATATATGTTAGGACTTTGCTGAAGGATGAATTTGTCAAGGCGCACCCGGATGAACAGGCTCATTCGGTAATTTGGAATGGAAAGAATGACGAAGGCAATCCCGTTGACGTCGGCACTTATACAGTCGAAATTTCTGCACGTCCGGCTGCAAATGCTAATGACACCACAGAAATAAAGCAGGCCTTTGCTATGTTGCCGGTGACCGCTGGTAGAACACTAATCGACATGACTCCAGGAGATCGGTCACATACGGATTCTGTAAGTATCTATGTTTCTGAAGCGGTAACTGATTCGAGTTCAGGGAGAGTGATCAACAGGTACGAACCTATTGCCGACTTCATTGTGGATGCAGAATTGAGGGGTAAGTATCTCCCTGAGAACGCTCGCACGGCGGAACTCGTTACGGAGTTCACCGGAACGCAGCACCCGCTGCGTTTTTTACCGGAACGTTTTAGCTTAGACATCAAGAGGCAAAGGGAACATTTGAAATTGGTTGCCGTTTATTGGGTGGATCGATGGATTCAATCATGTTCAGATATTTCCTGTGATACGACAGGTTCTAAAAAAAATGAACCGCTTGTTGACGTCCAGGAATTCAATTTCAATGCGCACCACTTGCAGGATACTATAAATGTTAATTATGATGCGCCGGACACATACGGCTATTTGGGAATAAAGGATTTGCAATTGTATGGTGAACAAACAGGATTCCACATGTTTGTTATTTCTTGGAAGGATTATGCGCAGTGGAGGGAAAATAACGTTTGGGAAAGTAATCCTGAGTTTTTCCTGAAAATGAAGGAGGATTTAGGTGAAAATATCTTATGGGATATCTCTAATGCGGGTGTAGATGAAGTTGTTATCCCAGCTCCCAGCATGGGTGGGTACATACCGTTGTTCCCGCAAGATCTGAAGTCTTGCGGACCGGATGGTAACCCCTTTATAGTGGAACTTGTCGGAAATTCTGAGAGCAATTTTTATGACAACAAAGGAAAAATAAAACCGGATAAATGTGAAAACGAGCGCTACAGGACACTGAATTTCAACATTGTTCTATCGATTCCTTCTGTTTACTGGAATGCAGACATCGATTGTGATAACCTTGTGAACCGAACTGTCCACTTTGGTTCGGATAATGAGTTGCTTTATGATGAGTCTAGTGGATATTTCCATACGCTTGCGGCAAAGAAAGCGAATTCAAGTAGGGCGGTAAATTTATTTGATGGGTCGCATTGGCTACGTGAATCGGCTTATGGTTTTTTGACTCCGTTCGAGGTGCAGCATTTGCCGTTCTTTAGTGTTAATGATTTTAATGAGGAAAATCTATTCCGCTTCCCAGATGAGTATAACGGTTATGCCCAAAAATCTCGATTTACATTGAAATTTGGAATGGATCAGAACGATGCTCTATATAGAAGTCGGCACTTTGTTGCACACGTGTTCGCTCCGCTGGCGGGGTATCCGCTAAGCCTAACGAATAATGGAGACAGCTTGGTGACTGAGTACATGGATGCTGGTGAGATAGATTTTTATGTCAGCATGAACAAGACTTATGGTGCCGTACTTGCTGAAAATGCCGATAAACCTGATACGGTCGTATATCCTGCAAAGGGTGTAAAACCGGCGAATAAGGAAGAAGGTAAATATTACCTGCTTGGTTCAAAAATACATCATTACTATAATGACTATAGCGATAGTGCCTGGTTTAGGTTGTTTACCTTGGGCGGGAATTCGGCAAGCTATTTCAAGAATCTTTCCAATTCAGGCGCATCTTCTGAAAATTTCTACAAAATACCTAATTCGCCAAATGATCCGGATTCGTTGAATTTGTTGATTCCTGATATGTCAAAGATGACGACAGACAATACTCTTATCAGGCGCTTGTCTCAGGATGTGTTTTTTGATCCAGATTCCTATGACGAGAGTACGAATAAATTTAGTGTCAATGTGGCACTGCCGGCTCCGATAAGCGGTGGTATTGAAGTGAAGGATACGACATACCTTAGGGTCGATGGTCTCCCGACTGTACAGAGCAGTTTTGCCAATGATACGCTCTATATAGATGCGGTTGATTGGGCACAGAATGTGCGCTACCGCCGTTCCCTGGATTCTACGTTCCAGTTGCCGGAACGATCCAGTGCCGTAGAACTGCCGTTGAGCCATCTGTACCGATATCAAAGCGATGTGACGAGTAGGACGTTCTCCGATAGCAGCCTGTATTTTGGCGAAGCGACCTCGAAGGAATGGACGCGAAACAGGTGGATTAAGGATGTCGATGTCATAGCATCGAGATTGACGCATCTGGATGATTCGGAACATTCCCATCTAAATGCTGTCAGGAATGCAGGTACATCGTCGAGCCTGAATATTCAGTACAGAAATGAAATCAACGAAAATCGGCCTTTGGAGTTAGTTGAGTTGCGGGCGAATTTGGTTCGTGGCAAATATCGTCTGCAGTATTTGAAAGATTCGGTGTACTATACGATTGTTGATACGGTCATTGAAACAAATGGCAATTACAGGCTTGCCTGGTTCAATGTGAATAGATTGCAGGGAAATACCCAGTTCCTTTTGACATGGGCCAATGATACGACCGAAGAAAAATATAGTTGCAGCCATTATAACTTGGTTGTAGGAAAACTTGTCAAGAAAAATACGCAGGGCACAGTTTCTTCTTTGTTTGGGGAACTTTCTGTTTCGTTCCCTGAAGGCGCCCTTAATACAAACGATGATTTTACGGTTCGGACAACTGGTGCTGACAAATATGATTTCAGTGTTTTCAATGGTATGCCTATAACAGGGCCCATCATGGAAGTGCTTCCGTCAATGACGTTCCATAATAATGCCTTGCCGCGTATACAAATAAAAATATCCAAGTCCGAAATGGTTAATATGAAGGTCACGCCGAGTACATTGAAACTTTACAAGGTTGACTTTGCCAAAAAGATGTTTGTCCCATTGGACAAGGTCCTGTACGGCTATCTAGATAAAGACGGGCATGCAGCGGTTGCCAATGGGTTCGATACGGCGAAATGCGAAACTTGGAATGATTCTACATGTTATCCGGGTAATGATGATTTGTGGGAATATATCTTGATTTCTGGCGTGACAAAGACATTCTCGATTTTTGCCGCGATTGATTCAAGATTGGTTGAAAGTTCTGGTTTTGATCTGGAAATTCTGCCTGTTGTTGCGACTACGCCGGAACGCGATATCCGAATAAATGGTTTGGCTAATTTTGACCTGTATGTCGATAATGATTCCCTGTGGAGTGACAGTAACGATATAACTCCGGTAAAGCTTTTGCCGTATACTTTAAACGCTGACGGGATTGTGCATGTGCAGTTGCCAAGACGCGGGACAGGGATAGATACGAACTATGTATTTGTCATTGCTAGGAACGATACCGCTCAATTGCCTTTAGCTCCTGCCGTTGCCCGCGCATTGACTGTCCCTACTGAATTTGCGTGTTCTGTTCCGTCTGATTCCGTATGGCTTGGCCTTGATAACGGCTACATGGCGTATGGAGCGACTTGTAACCAGCCTGGCAATGGAACGCTCTCGTTGTACTTGAATAATAAACTTGTGACGGAAATACGTTCTGAAATTCCGGATACCATTATTTACGATGGCTCGAGAAAGATAGGGTCGTCTGTCGTGGGAAAGATTGGCAAGGGCGTGTATGAATCGCGTTATTTGGGAATGTCTGTTCTGGGGAACGAGATGCAGATGGTTGGGCCGAAGGTTTATACTGATTCTGCCCGTCCTAAAGTATCTCTCTGGAATGTCGCAGATTCCTCGGATGTCCTGAGCAGAATCTTTGTGGTTTCTGCGAAGATTGAGGATTCTGAATCGGGAATTGCCAAGGTTGAAGTCCGTCCGACATTAGGCTCTGTGCCGCTTAAGGCGGTTATGGTACAGCCCGATTCTAATGGAATGATATCGGCTGCAATTCGGTTGAGTCGTAAGCAACTGTCAAATTGCGTTGGATGTAATCTCGCGATTACCATGCGAACGGAAGATTATGGCCATAACTATGAAGAAGAGACCTACATGTCCCAGAGCCTCTATCCTTATCCGAAATCGCTGGCATTGTGGTACCCTGCAAAGGAAGGCATTGGATGGGTTTCTCGAGAAATGCTTGGAACGCAGCATGATTTGAATTTGTCAATGTACAAGCCTTGGCTTAGCAATATCGGCCTGTATTTCTATCGAGACAGGGATAGGGCGGTTGGCAACGGGAATGTCTATATTGGAACTTCCAATTCGTATGCATTTGAAGCTCGTGTGAACTTCGGCTATCCTCAAGACAGTGAATGGCGTCGCGTTATGGGCTTTTCTGGTGCTGACCTTGATATGGAAATCCAAGTCAGGAATCGCGATTTGCGTCTAGTAGAACAGGGCCGTGGTTGGGTCGCAGAGAATGTGCTGCCTCAAGAAAAGGCGTGGAGCCATGTTGTTGTCTCTGTAGATGCTGACAATGTTAATTTCTATGTAGATGGAAATTTGGTGGCGACAAAAGTATCGGGTATTACTGCGAACCGCGAATTCAATGGAATATTCTCGATAGGTGAAAGTTCGACCATGGAAAATTTTGTCGGTCATATTGCGGATGTCCGTTTTTATCTGTCTGCCTTGAGCGACGAACAAGTGATGGAGTTGTCGAAGCCGGTTTCGGACGAGGGCGAAGAAGCTCAGTTGATAATCGTTAATGTGAAAGATATGGACATTACAAGCGGGTTCAATCGTCTGTTTACCTGCTCGGTTGCCGGCAATAATTTCTTCCGTTCGACGGGTGCGAATGCGAAATTGAATATGTCGGTTGATGTTGCCCATGCTGGAAAATACAACCTTGTGCTTTATGCCCGTTCCGCAAAATTGAATGGAGCCGAAGTAGAGTTCGGAGGCTCATCAAAACAGAAAGGGACGATACCCTTGGCTTCTGTATGGAAGGCTTATATGGTTCCTGATGTCGCTCTTGATCTCAGTTCGGGATTGCAGAATCTGGAATTGTCTGTACCTGCCGGGGTCGATATCGCTGGCTTGGCCTTGGCTACGGAGAGTATCCCTGCCTCGGATATTGCATGGAATGTGACGGATGATGACGGAATAACGCCGATGCAATCTGCCAAAGTCAAGACGTTTGTGCGTTATGAAGATTTTGCCAACACGGCGATGTTGCGCCCTCGTATTCGTATTGAGAATATATCCGGCGAAGTGATTAATGGTTTCTCTGTACGATATTATTTCCGCGGAGAAGCACCTTCAATGTGTCAGACATCAGCGTTTTTCCCGCAAGATGGTTCTGCACTATCAGTTCATTCGGAAAGTAATAATACTGGATATGTTGAATGGAAATTCCCGGATGTCGTGATTCAGGAGAATGGAACGCCGTTTGCTGGCGCTGGTCCGCATTTTGGGTTGAATACCATTGGTTGGGATAACTGGTATTCAGACGATGATCCGTCTTTCGTCCCAAATGCAGCTCATAGCTTTGTCGAAGACAAGGGAATAATAGTTCTCGATAATGATAATAATCTGATAGGAGGCTCTTGTGCTGAGATGGAGGATGAAATCGAGGATTCTGGGAATAACGGCTGGATATTGACATATGGAATTAACTTTGGTACGCCTGCAAAAAAGACGTGGGTAAAGGATTAAAGCAAGGTAAGCATTATGAAAAGAATGGTTAGATTTGTGGGTCTTGGAATTTTGCTGGTGGCAACGCAGTCGTTCGCCTTGGATTTGAAGACTGTATTTAACAATCAGGCGAAATCTGCTTTTCCGGATACATGCGAAATGCAAATTCGGACTCTGATTACGTTCCCGAATCAAAAAACTCAGTCTATCGATATGTCCGTGATTAATGCAGGCAATGATAAGTCTATGATGACAATTTATTCCCGTGCTTTCAGGATGAAGACCATTCAGAACGGAAATAGAATAAAGGTCATTGATTTGAAATCGGGAAAGACGCTTCCGTCTCAAAATGTAAAACAGCAAAATCCGGCTGACATAAATAAAAATATGGGTACTCCTGCCGATTATAAAAATCCGGTCAAGGAAGGAAATCTTTGGAAGATTGTTCCTAAGGACGAAACTAAACCGATTCTATACTATTCCGCGGCAAAGAAGCGGGTCGTAAAGATGGCGACGCAGATTAACGGGGCGAATACCGAAAGTTCGTTTGAATACTGCGACAATTCGTGTACGCTTCCCGGTACACTCAAGAAGGTTGAAATAAAAACTATTCTTGCCGATGGAAATACGACCAAGATAGTGATGGATATCATGGAAGCGGAAAGAAGAAGGGTTCTTCCGCCCAAGATGTTCGATATGGATTAGGGCTTTACTTGGCCAGGTGAAGCTTGCGGAGCACCTTGCCGAGGAGTTCGTTCAGGATGTCCTTCGCGTCTTTGCTGCCGAGGTAGCGCTGGATGATGAGCGTGAGCGTGAATAGCGCGATGCCGGCGGCGCAGGCGTAGATGACGAGCAGTACAAGGCTCGTGTTGCGGACGAACTCGCCGGAGACGCGGTCGAGGCCGATGGCGGCGAATATCATGATGCCGAAGGCGACGAGCGCGCGGCCCATGTTGAGGAGCGCGTCCTTCATGCCGTCGGTGCCGTTCTTCTTGGCCCACATGAATATCATGGAGAGCACCTGCAGTATGGCGCCCGTAGCGCCTACGATGGGCACGCTCTTGATGCCGAGTCCCACTTCGGGAGCGCCGAGCAAAATGTACGCGGGAATGGTCGCGGCGAAGATGCCGGTGTTGAGGAGGGTGGGCACCCACATGCGTTCGCAGGCGTAGAAGCTACGCACGAGAACCGCCTGCAGGCAGAGCCCGAGGCTTACGGGCAGGTACCAGCGGAGGATTTCGGAAATGGCTTCGGTGGTTTCGCGCTGGAAGGCGCCGCGCTCGAACAATATGCGCACCGCCGGGAAGCTCAGGGCCCACACGGCGACCACTGCGGGGATCAATATGCAGAACATGCGCGAGAGGCTCTTCCAGATTTTGCGGTTGAGCTGCGGGAAGTCGCCTTCTTTTACGAGGCGCGCCATGTCGGGGTAGCTCGTGACGCTTACGGAGAACCCGAACACTGCCACCAGCGTGTACATGACGCGGTAGGCGTAGTTGAGGCTCGAAATGCCGCCGGTGCCGAAGTTCGCGCCGAAGCTCCTGATGATGAATTCGAGCCCGAACATGGAGCCCACGCCGAGCGACATCGGGAGCATCATCTTGAAGTAGCGCACGATATCGGGATGGGTGGGCTGCACGATAAGCTCGTAGTGCACGCCGCCACGCCGGGCGCCGAGAATCTGGAGCGCGAAGAAGCCGACGAAGGCGCCCACCGGCACGCCCCAGGCGAATCCTTCCAGGCCGTAATCCGTGCCGGTGTACTTGCCGAGCGCGATACCCGCGATGCCGCCGAGCACGATGGCCACGTTGTAGATGAGGCCCGTGAGCGAGGGAATCAGGAACTGCTTGCGGGTGTGCTGCACTGCAACCAGGATGCTGCCCACGAAGATGAACACCTGGCCCGGCAAGATAATGCGGCCATAGTACGTGGCGCGCTCGATAAGTTCCGGCGTGGCGCCGTCTACGGTAAGCAACTGCAAGAGTTCCTGCATCCAGATGAATGCGGGAACCACGAGAATCAGGAGCGCGATGCCGAAGGTGTTCAGGACGTTGCTGAAGAATTTCCAGCCGCCCTTCTCGTCGCCTGCCACCTTGTAGCCCGTGAAAATCGGGATGAAGATGATGGAGAGGAATCCGGTACTCACCACATGGTTCAGGATGTCCGGAACCATGAAGGCGAGGTCGAGCGCGTTCTTTTCGAGAGAGACGCCCGCTGCGTGTGCGAGCAGCATTTCACGGAAAATTCCGAGAACGCGGCTCAGGAGCATGGATACGGCGACAATTATGGCGGCTTTGTTCATGACACCATAAGATAGAAAGTTATCGCGCGTACCGGGCTATGGTTACGGGATGTTGTTGGGCGTGATTCCGTATTCGCGTGCGGCTTGCAGGAAGAAGACGATGGAACTGCCGTTCTCGAAGTTGCCTTCTTCCTGTTGCTTTACGAATTCGTTGGACGCCGATTCGTAGGCGTCCTCGAATGTCGCGTTTTCATGAGCGAGCATGGTCGTTTCGAGGAATCCGAGCGCCGTGCTGCCCTTTTCGCCGGCCCAGCCGATGAACATGTGGTTCGTGGTGATTACGATATACACCTGGAACCCGATGGCTTCGAGGACGGATGCCACGAGGTACGAGAACTCGTTGCATATGGCCTGCTTGCTGCGGAGCACTTCGATGGGGTAGTTTACCTTCTGCCCGATGCTGCCCGCGCCGTTATTTTCGATGTAGTGGATTTTGCGCTTCTGCAACACTTCGAAAACGGCCTTCACCACGCGCGAGGAACTCTGCATCATTGTTTCGTCTTCGGGATACTGCTGATAGACCTTGAGCGTGTTTCCCGGAAGGAGCGCGGCCACCTCGTCGAGGATTTGCGGGATGGAGTCCATGTTCGGGGTTACCCACACGGCCGAGTACCATTCGCGATTCTTGACGCCGTCGACTTCGCCGCCGTTAATTTGCATGGGATTTATGGTCACCTGTTCGGTGGCGGAGTAGAAGAGGATTTCGTGATCGTTTTCGAGCGCGTAGGCTTCGACCTGGATGCTCGCCTTCGTCGGGGTCGTAATTGCGAGGAGGGCGTCGTTGTTGAACTTGAAGACGGGGGTGAGCGTGATTGTGGCGTCGGGGTTGAGGGAACCCGTGACGGTAGCCGTATCGGTGAATCCCTCGATCCAGGACTTGACCATCACCTTTTTCCAGCGGCAGGAGGTCGAGACGGTGCGGTCGCATGTTTGGCGCAGGCCCACGCCGATAGGTATGCCCGATCCGTTGCCCTCTTCACCGGCGAATTCCCTGTACATGAGCGGGTAGAGGTTCGCGAAGGCGCCGTTGATGTTTGGCTTGATCGAAGCGATCCAGCCGGCGAGAGTGTGGATCACGTCTCGCGAATAGATGTCGGTGTAGACGCTGTCGTAGAGCTTTTCGTAGAGCGAGTCGTAGTCGGCGAGCTTGAGGCTGTCGAGGAGCGCGTCGCGGACGGAATCCATCCAGGCGTCGGCGAATGCGTTGTTGAAGAGGACTTTGTAGACCGTGTCGACGTAGGGTTTGGCATAGAGGCTGTCCCAGAGGGTGCCGGTGATTTCCTCGCGGAGCACGTCGGCGAGCGAGTCAACGTTGACTTCGGCGGCGTCCTTGCCGTCTACGCCGTCCACGCCATCTGCGCCGCTACAGGCGCCGAGGATTGCGAGAGCCGATACAATCGCTACTTTCGTGAAAATTTTTTTCAGCATTGAGTCTCCTTCTTTTTTTTTGCTTTTTTAGCAATCTATGTTTTTTTCGCCGTTCCGGCAACCCTGTTGTAGGTTTCGATTTGCCGTGCGACGATACCATCCCAGGTAAAACATTCGGCGATGCGCCTGCGGCTGCCTTCGAGCAGCTGCTGTACGAGCGCGGGGTCGCTTTCGAGTCGCTTGTATGCGTTTGCGAGGGCCTGCGGGTCTTTTTCCGGCACGAGAATGCCGCTTTCGCCGTCCACGACTACGTCGGGGATGCCGCCGACGTCGCTGGCCACTACGGGGAGCCCGAGTTCCATCGCCTCGATGAGCACGACGCCGAGGCCTTCGGTATCGCCCTTGTTGTCGACGATGGCGGGAAGCGTGAACACGTTCGCGGTCTTGTATTCGTTGGCGAGCGCTTCCGGCGAAAGCTTGCCGGTGAAAATGATTTCTGCGGGCCCTTCGGCATGACGTGCGGCAGGTGTGTCCACTGCTTTTGCCAGTTCCTTCAGTTTTTCCGTCAGGTCGCCCACGCCCACGATGCGGATTTCGAACTTGTCGCGGGGCAGGTACTTCGCGGCCTCGATGAGGTAGCAGATGCCCTTGCGCTCGATGTGGCGGCCTACGAAAAGAATCTTGAACTTGCCTGTTACTTTGTGCGGAACGGGGCGTTGCGGGGTGCCCTCCACCATCCGGGGACCATGCGCACTAAGCGATGAATCGCTAAGTGCTGTCCGCCCGCTAGAAGGGGTAGCGGATGCCGCGTCTGCGGCAGGAGCGAGGGGGAGGCTTCCCCCTTCCAGTGTAGTCCCGTACGGGCTCCATTCCACGTTCACGTTGCGGAGCGCCTTGATTTTGCCCGCGGTAAAGCTCGAGTTCGCGAACACCGCCTGCGCCTGGCCGATGGCGAATTTGAGGAACGGCTTCACCCATTTCTTTTTGCGGATGAGCAGGAGTTCGGCCCCGTGGAAATTGAGCACCAGGGGGATTCGGAAAAGCTTGGCGGCGCCGAGAGCGATGTAGGCGTGCGGGAAGGGCCAGTGGGCGTGAATCACGTCGGGCTTCCACCTGCGGCAGATGGAGAGACACCTGAAGAACCCGCTGATGATGTAGGGGATGGCGAGGAGTTGCAGCCAGGGCTTGCTTGCCATCTTGGAGGGGGCGCCTTCTTCGTGCGTGAGGATTTCCCAGCTCGCGGGCGCGTAGCGGAAGCGGTTCACTTTCACGCCGTCGATTTCGTGGCTCTTGAGGCCTTTGTAGGCGGGCGCGAGTATCTGGATGCCGATGCCCGCTTTTTTGAGGTGAGCGACGGATGCCCTTAACCACGGGACTTCTGCGTCTTCGTGGAACCTGGGGTAGACGGAGCCTATGACGAGGACTTTCATCTTACGTTGCGGAGGTGGCGGAAAACGCGTTGGCGAGTTCCTGCGATACGGCGGAAATGGCGTTCAGGTCTTGCGCGTCGGCGATGCAGGTGGGGTAGACGATGGGCCTCACGGTGTTCGCGAGTACGGTGACTGTGGACGGGAGTCCCAGGCTGTCGGCCATCTGGAGGATTCTGCCCCTCACGCGGATCCAGCCTTCGATCTTGGAATCGAGCAGGAGCATGCCGAGCCCCGCGTCGTTCTCGAGGAACCCGAGGATGTCGCTTCCGCGGTTGTTCTTGTTCAGCGCCGAGAGGAAAACCTCCCAGAATAGCGAGCTCTCTTCTTCGGTGGGGAGGATTTTGCGTATGGACGAAAAGTCGAATTCTATGTAGACGAAGGAACTTTTATCCTCGTCGCTGCGGATAATTTCTTCCTGGCAGCGCCTTTCGAATATTTCCGACGTGTAGATGGAAATATTAAAGCGGTGCTTTCTAATCAATTTGAAGAGTTCTTGCTTCATCGCACACGTAAAATTAGTCTATTTTTTGAATATGCAACGTTTGCTCAAATTGAAAAAAGTGCTGAAGAACAGTGTTTTGTCGTCGCTCTCCGAAGGATTGAAGGCGGCGAAGGCCAACGGCGGAAAGTTCCGTTCCCTTTCTGCAGAAGAAATCTCTGCGCTCGAGAAGGACGGCAACCGTTGTGAGGACTGGAGCCGCGTCCAGGTCGACGCGAATTTCGCTCCCGGCCGTATACGCAATTCCGTTTTCATGGGCGACGTCCGCCTGCCCGCTTTTTACGGCACGCTCCTTTTGCCGGGCGATGTCTCGTTCCCGACGGGAATTTACGATAGCCTCGTGTACAACAGCATTGTCGAGAACGCGCTCGTGTACAAGGTGGGCATGCTCTGCAACGTGCTGGTGCGCAACAGCGCGGTGGTGCAGAACGTGGGTTCGCTGGTGAGCAGCGGCAAGATTAATTACATGATCGGTTCCTCTATCGCGGTGGGCAACGAGATGGGTGCGCGCAAGGTGCGCGTGTTCCCGGACATCACCGCCGACCTCGTGGACGTGCAGCTTTTCCACAAGGGCGAACCCGACGTCGAGGCCGCGTTCGACGAGCAGCTGAAGCTGTTCCGCGAAGAGACGGCGCTGCCGTTCGGCGTGGTGGGCAAGGGAGCCGTGGTGAGCAACACGAACATTGTCCGCAACAGCTGGATTGGTTCGCACGCGCGAATCGAGGGCGCGTCCAAGATTCGCAATACGGTCATTTTGAGTTCGCTCGAGGAATCGACGCACATCTACGATTCCGTCATCATCGAGAATTCCGACGTGCAGATGGGCGTGAAGGTGCATACCGGCGCCGAGGTGCAGGGCAGCGTGCTCATGAGCCGCGTGAAGGTGGGCTGCAAGGCGATTGTCAAGTCTTCCATTCTGGCGCCGTGCTGCCATATCGAGGAAGGCGAGGTCAACAGTTCGTACGTGGGCCCGCTCGTGCAGATGCATCACCATTCGCTTTTGATTGCGGCGCTCTGGCCCGACGGCTGCGGCAATATCGGCTACGGCGCGAATGTCGGGAGCAACCATACGGGACGTATGCCCGACCAGGAAATCATGCCCGGGCAGGGGATGTTCTTCGGGCTCGGCGTGAACATCAAGTTCCCGGCGAACTACCGCGAGTCTCCCTACACGCTCGTCGCGAGCGGGGTGACGACGTTGCCGCAGAGGCTCAAGTTCCCGTTCTCGCTCATACGCCCGGGTGACCCGCAGCTGATGGGCGTGCCCGCGCGCCTCAACGAGATTGTGCCCGGCTGGAACTACACGCGCAACGCCTATGCGCTCGACCGCAACTTCTTCAAGTATTCCCAGCGCGGCAAGGGCTGCGTGTCCGCCTCGTTCTTCGGCATGTTCCATCCGGAGACGGTGCGCCAGGTGTTCGACGCCTACAACCGCCTGCAGGTGACGCAGGTGCGCGACTTGTACACGAAGGAACATGTCGACGGCCTGGGCGAGAATTTTATGCGCGAACGCGTGCGCCAGGATGCGCTGCATGCTTACAGTGAGTACCTGGAACGCTACGTGCTCGAATTGCTGATTGCGCTTGTGGAAAGCGACGAGACGCTGTTGAAGCAGACCCCGCGCGAGCTGCGCAAGCTTTTGACCGGGGATTTGAACCGCGACGTGGCCCGCGTAATCGCCTTGCCCGATACGCTCGACGAACTGGTGAAGCGCTACCGCATTCTCGAGAAGAACTGGTTCGAGAACGTGTTCCACGGGCTCGACAAGGATATCGAGCGCGGCCGTGAAATATTCGACGACTACGACAGCGCGCATCCGGTGGATACCGCCTTCTTGGAGTGGGAAAAGGCCCGCTTCGAGGAATCGGTGAAGCGCCTTTCGAACGTGCTCAAGAACATCGGGTAGTTTTTCCGCATGCTCCTCGTTATTCTGCTTTGCCTGGAATTCGTGTTGCGCCTCGTGCTCGAGGTGCGCGAGTGCCGTGCCGTGCAGGCCCGCGTAAATGCGTTTACGGTGATGCGCCTGATTCCGCTGGTAAACGATATCGTGCCGCTTCCGGAAAACCGCGAGCAGCCGCAGGTCGGCAACTTCGTGGCGATGCACGAGGAAGGGCACAAGAACCTGCACCATTCCATTCTGCGGAACTTGGTGAAGGTCGCCATCGCGCTTGTGGCCATCTGGTTTTTGGCCGCGTTGATGGTCCGCTGGCAGGCGAATTTTGTGGAAGCCGTTTTGTGGCTGCATTTGGCCGCGATACCGTTCCGCGTGTTCTTCCATTTTTACTGCTGGACCCAGGAATACGAGGCCGACGGTTACGCGTTAAAGAAGACCGACAAGAAGATTGCGAAGAACGCCTTGCAGGAACTTGTGCGCTGCGAGTATCCGCATACGCCGCTGTTCGCGCTCGTTTATAGGGAGCACCCGACCGCGGTGCTGCGCAAGAAGAGATTGCTGAATAAGTAGAGGGACGCGCGAAGATTGCGCGGGTATAAAATGCGCGCCCTGTATTATAAAGTGCGCGGGTTTAAAATGCGCCGGCTCTAGTTGGTCTTTTTTTCGCGGCCGACTGCGAGGATAATCGCGTTCACGATAAATGCCGCAACCATCAGAAAATCGCCCGTATGCGCGCCGAGAGCTCCTGGCAGCGCGGGGCAGAACTTGCCTGCGAGTGCGAGCGCGCCGCCCGCGATGATTGCCGCCGCGACGAACTTCGGTTTTGCCTTGAGCCCCAGGAGCCCCCACAGGATGGGCACCGTGAAGGCACCCGCATAGACGGCGAGCGCGAGCAGCAGCGTCCCGATGATATCCGTGAACACCAGCGCGATGAGAAGCGCCACGATGCCGTTCAGCAGGATTACGACGCGCGCCTTCGCGAGCTGCCCCAATGTCATCCTGGAGCCGCAGGCGATAGGATCCATGGCGCTCTTGTTGCCGCCAACACCCAACAACCCGCAAATAATCACCGAGCTGCTGAGCAGCGTGGTATCGGCGCTCGAAAGCACCACGCTCAAAAGCGCAAGCGCAAACAGCGGGATAAGCGCGGGCGGGAACACCGCATTCGCGATTGCCGTGATGCGAGCTCCCTGCACTTCGCCGAGACCCGCGCCATAGACCGCGAGGAACCCGATGACGAACGCCACCGGGATGAGCGTGCAGGCCGCAGCAGCGATGGCCTTCTTTGCCGTCGCGACATCCTTCGCGCAGAACATGCGGCTGAAAATGTCGGGCCCCGCAGTGTACGTGGTGCCGTAGGTGAGAATCAGCAGGAACAAGTCGAACGGCGTGAAGTTCGCATGGAACGGGAACGGCGGTATGTTAACCGCGCTTGCGGCATCCGATGCGCCTGCCGTGGCGAGCGTGCCCGCGGTCTGCGTGATGTCGGTAACCTGCGAAGCGTCAGTGAACAGCGCGAAACCCGCGAGCACCAGCAAACCGACGATGATCAGGCACGCCTGGAAAAAGTCCGTGCGCAGAATGGAGAACTGCCCGCCCGCGAGCGTGTAGCCCGTGAATACCGCCGCCGCCGTAATTGCCGCCGCCGTGTAGCTCATCGGCGTGAAAGTCATCAGGAGCTTTGCCGCCGCGATAATCTGTGCCGCCACGATGCCCGTCCAGGCGACGGGAATCACGATGGATGCGACGAGCCGCGGGCCCTTGCCGTAAAGATTTTCTACCAGGTCGGGCAATGCGTATTTCCCGTGACTGTATGCCCGCGAAGCAAACGGAATGAGCGCCAGGAGCCCGAGCGCACCCGTGAGCATGAACCAGCTCGCGGCCCCGCCGAGCCTCGTTCCGGAATCGACTGCACCGATGACGGCCGACCCGCCGAGAATCGTGGCCACGAGACTCCCCGCGACCGCCTTTGCCGACGCACCCTTGCGCGCCACGAAAAAGTCGGGAATGTCCTTCACGCGCCGCGCACTGCGCACCGCGATCACCACCAGGACAACGAGATAGACAATCAATGCAATGTTCACGATGTACCCCGCGAATTAAATCCGCTGGCAAAGATAGAATTTAAAAGTGGGGGCTGATTTGTTTACCTAATATCGTTCGTTTATTTCCCAGTGCCCGCCCCGATCTCCTCCAATTCGAGATATTTGACCGGAATTTTCGAGACTTTTTAATTGCCATTTTACTCCGCTATCAGATATCCCACAGATTTCTGACAGCTCTGACCTAGTCACATTTGGATTGTTCGATATTGCGTCAAGTATTTTCTGGGCAGTTTTCTGGGTAGTTTTCTGGGTAGTTTTTTGCCTGTCACGTTTAGTAGCAATTTCCGCAGAAGGAAAAGCTAGTACTGCCTGGACAGTTGGGGTAACAAAAGGTCACTGAGCCTGCCGAAGTGCTCGTCGAAGTGACCGAGTAAAAATGAAGGGAGCTCGTGTTCAGTGGTTGTCAAGTATTCTTTGACAACCACTTTTTGGTTATTACATAAACGCTAATCCGAAATTCGTGCGTCTTTCCAGAGAGTTTTTTCCCACCTGGATTTCTTTCCATGATTCCTTGTGATTTTCCGTCAGGGATAATTCTGGCTTCATCTTATACGAGAAATCAGACTTCGAAATGAAGTCGATAAAATCGGGAATGCTTTCCCTGTAGTGCAAGGCGAATTTTATGGCGTCGTTCTCTTTGTCCTTGTCGTTGGAATTCTGCTTGTTGTAAAGTACGTGGTCCAAGTTGCAGGACATGTAATAGGCGTTGTAGGGGACTTTCCAAATCGTCGGAGTGCTTGACAAACGCGAAAGGTTCTTTGCCTTTCTTGAATTGCGCTCGATGATATTTTCCCGAACAGGGCACAGGATTTTATCCAGGGTGTAGAAGGGGGCATCTACATCGCCTTGCACAACATAGTCTTCTGTAACGAACGCTCCATCGGTATCTACGATGTGGATGATGCATTCAAAGTGCTCCGGTTTCAAGCGATAGGAATCTGCCCACTTCTTGACGACCTCGGCGATCTTCTTCGTGATGTCTGATGAACCGACTTTTTGGCGCGTGTCCTTGTCGTATTCCGTAGTGATATCGCAATGCATCACGTGGGTATAGACTGTATCCTTGTCAAAATGGCGGGAAAGGAGCACGCCGAGGGCGGTTTCGTCGGAAGGCCCTTCTACGATTACGAATACGACTTTTTTACGAGGCATTGGACCCTCCGGCAAGTTTGAAGGCCAGGGCGATTTCGGAATTGTTTGTTGATTCGTAAACAGGTTCGCTCTGTTCGCCCAGGATAATATCGCGGTAATAGAAGTCGCGCAGGTTGTTGGTCGTCTTCACACCGCTGAAGCGGATGTACCTGTTCATCGGGTTTGTGGTTGTGAACACGATGAAGTTCTTGTCCAGCGTTTCGAGGGGCCGCAGGTTGTGCGACGTGAACAGCAGCTGCCCCTTGCCCTTCTCGGAAATAACTCGGAGAATTTCGCCCAGCAGGTATTCAAAGATGCCGGAATCGAGCTCGTCTATGGCGACCGTGATGGAGCGGTTGTTATAGACGTCGATAAGCAGGGAGAGTATGGATATGATTTTTTTGATGCCATCGGATTCCATCACGAGCGGGAATTCATGGCCTTCCTTGCAAGATGTCAATTGCACGATATGGCCCGGTAAACCATCGCGCATCAGTTCTCTGCCGAGAATCTTTAAACCAACCTTGAGATTGGGGACAATCTGCGGTAGGACGATGTTCATACTTTTGATGGTTCTTTCCAGAACTTGCAAAATATCTATCGCAATTGTGGTAGGCCGGTTTAATGGGATCAGCAAACTTGCAGATTTGTGATTAGTGGCATGGTCCAGAGAGATATGGAGAGGCATATCGTTTAAACTGATACGTCCTGTGACTGCCGTTCTAATTGCAAAAAGTTCGCGTGCGCCATACCATGCCAAACGTGCCAGAATAGAATTAGTTTCTCCAGGCATAATGGCATCGTTCATTTCTTTTGAGAAAATAAAGGAGGCGGTATTTGCTTCGGCCATTTTTTTTGCAACAAGCAGGGCGTTTTTTTTGTTTTTGTCTTTGCCCATGAGCATGTCGTATTTTGCCTTGGGGACAAAGGGGGATTCGCTGTTGGTATCTATGTAGTCGACAAACTTTGTTGCGGTATCTTTGCTCTTGCTCGAATAAGAAATTTTTTCATTGTAAATGACTAACTTGGCGTAATTTTCGCTATTGCCTTTTTTTATTGAAAAACCATAGACAACTTTATAGCTAGTTTCGTTATCGTTGTCTTCGATGGCAAACTCGAACTCGAACCGGGCGGCTTCGCTATCGACATTGATGCAAGATGCAATGTAGTTTCCGTCGCCCGCCTCTAACGGGTATCCCATAAGGCAATGTTTCAGCAAGACCAATGCTTCGATAATCGCCGTTTTGCCGGAACCGTTTTGCCCGTAAATACCGGCAATGCAGGCTCCGTTTTCGTCTTTGCGGATCAAGGAAATTTCGCCTTTTTTGACGTTTTTGAAGTCCTCGAGGAGGATTTTCTTTAAAATGACGGTAGAGTTTTTCATGTCCATAAAATAGTTTAATTAGCTGAAAAAGTCAATATCAAACACAAAAACGATATAAAAAATATCGAAAATCGGTTTGGTTGTGCTAAAATTGGGCGGATAGGCTCAGAGAAGAGGCGTTTTCACCCCTTTTTCACCAATATTTGTATATCGAGCAGCTTTTCCCAATCTGCTTTGGTGCGTTTTTCGCGGGGGATGCTCCAGAAGTTTTTCCAGATTTCGTTGTTGAGGGAATCGATTTCGGCGGCTTCGGCGTCGGTGACGGTGCCATTGGCGGTGCTGTACATTTTGTGCTCCTTTCTGCGTACAAGCTTTATAAACGCAGATGTTTTAAACGACCATCTAAAACTACACTTTTGTGCACTATTCGTCAAGAGGTAAGATTGATTTTTTTTCAAATGCGTCGAAAGTCAATATTTTTTTCACGATGACACTTTACTGACAGCATAAAAACTTATATTCTCGAAGAGCGTTTTATACACACAAGCGATATTGTTTTTATGCCAGGTCTTTTTACGGAAGCGACGCGCGTTCAACTGACTGCGATTCAGCATTTGGCTCGCATCGGCTATACGTATTTGGGAAAAATTTCGGAGTCCGGCGCACTAGGCGCAACGCCGGCGAATATCGCGTTTGACCCGGAAACGAACATTCTTGTAGATATTTTTGCGGAGCAGTTCAAGAAGCTGAATCCGGCTGCGACAGTTTCTGCGCAGAGCGTGCTTTCGGACATTCAGAAGGAACTGGATGACGACGATTTGGGCCAGCAGTTCTACAAGCGCTTGACCAGCTATTCTCCGCTTCGCCTAGTTGATTTTGAACACCCAGAAAATAACACGTACCATTGCACGGCGGAATTTAGTTGCAAGAATGGCGATGAAAGTTTCCGCCCCGACATTACGTTGTTCATTAACGGGCTCCCGCTCGTGTTTATCGAGGTCAAGAAGCCGAATAACGTAGGCGGCATGGTGGCCGAAAGCAAGCGGATGAACGACGAGCGCTTTCCGAAGAAAAAGTTCCGCCGTTTTATCAACATCACGCAGTTGATGATTTTCTCCAACAACATGGAGTACGATGCCAAGGGCGGCGTTGTCCCGATTGAAGGCGTGTTCTATTGCACGGCTGCGAAAAACGAAGCGCGTTTCAACTGCTTCAGGGAAGAGAACCCCAAGCGTGCGGCAATCGCGCCGTTCCACGCCAATTATCCTTATTTGCCGATTCCTGCGGATCTCGAAAAGAGAGTCCTGATGGATTTCAATGTTCCGGTCTTGAAAGAGAATCCGGAATACAAGACGAATCTCGATATCAACACGCCCACGAACCGCGTGCTTACTTCTATGGTGAGCCCGGAGCGTTTGCTCTTTTTGCTTAAGTACGGCATCGCTTACTTGCATGTCGAAAAAGAGAAGGATGGCCAAATTGAGAGCCGCCACGAAAAGCACATCATGCGTTACCAGCAATTTTTTGCGGCCATGATTATCCGTGAAAAACTGGCAGCGGGTGCGACATCTGGCATTGTGTGGCATACGCAGGGTTCGGGCAAGACGGCGCTTTCTTTCCACTTGAGCAAAGTACTCAAGGATTATTACGCCAAGCAGAATAAGGTTGCGAAATTTTACTTTATTGTGGACCGCCTGGATTTGCTGGAGCAGGCGACCGAGGAATTGAGCAATCGCGGCCTCAAGGTGACAACGGCAAATTCCCGCACGGAACTCATGGAACAGTTCCGCACGCAGCAGGCCTTGCAGGGCAACGCCGGTGTCGATGAAATTACCGTGGTGAACATCCAGAAGTTTGAAAATGACACCGAGAAAGTGGAAATCCCGAATTACGCCACGAATTTGCAACGCGTGTTCATTATGGACGAAGCGCATCGCGGCTACAAACCGGGCGGATGTTTCCTTTCGAACCTCTTCAATGCCGACAAGAACTCCATCAAGATTGCGCTTACCGGCACACCGCTCATCGGGAGTGAAAAGGCGAGTTGCAAGGTCTTTGGCGATTACTTCCACACGTATTATTACGACCGTTCCATTCAAGACGGCTATACGTTAAAGATTATCCGCGAAGATATCGAAACAAGTTACCGCAAAAAGCTGAACGATGCTTACGAAAGCGTACAGAAACTGGTGGAGAAGGGTTCTGTCTCGAAGGACATGATTATTCGGCACCCCACATACGTTAAGGCGTTGCTCCGCTACATCATCAACGATTTGGCGAAGTTCCGTGCCATGCAGGGCGATAACGACCTTGGCGGCATGATTATTGCTGAATCTTCGGAACAGGCACGAAACTTGTACAAGTTCTTCAATGAGATTCAGGACGAACTCAATGAAAACCGCATCCAGAAAATCAACTTGAAAGCGGGCCTGATTCTCTTCGATAGCGATGACAAGGAAACCCGCAAGCAGATTATCAACGATTTCAAGAAGAACTACACGATTGATATTCTGATTGTTTTCAACATGTTGCTGACGGGATTTGATGCGCCGCGTCTTAAGCGTTTGTATTTCGGTCGCAAAATCGAAGATCATAATTTGTTGCAGGCAATTACACGCGTGAATCGCCCGTACAAGAACATGAAACGCGGATTCTTGATTGACTTTGCCGACATCAAGAAGAATTTCGACGAGACCAATGCCGCGTATTTGCAGGAACTGAACCGCTACAACGATGCCGATACTGACCCGGACGACAACTTGCCCGACATGTACAGCCAAGTCATGGAAGACAAGGAAGCCCTTATCAACCACATGAAGGTGGCACGTCAGGCTTTGTTCAGTTATACCACCGACAACGCGGAAGTTTTCTCTACAGAGATTTCTAGCCTTGAAGACAAGAAGGTTTTGATAGAACTGCGCAAGGCGTTGGAACTGGCAAAAGATGCTGTGAACCTTGTGCGGACTTTTGGTGATGATGCACTTAAGAAAGACTTTGAGAAATTGAGCATTGAAAAACTCCCGCAGATGCTTTCGGAAGTGAACCACCGCATTGCTATTATCAACCAGAAAGAAGCCTGGAATAATAGCGATGCCACGCAGTTTGCGGTGAACGAAGCCATGATGAATATCGAGTTCAATTTCAGTTGCATCGGCACCGAAGAACTGAAAATTATCGACAACGGTACGGAACTGCGTGAAAAATACAAGCGCGCACTCCGCGGATTTCTGGATAACTTCGACCACGAAGACCCCGTATTTGTTGAATTGGAACAGGAGTTCAAGCGCATCTTTGACAAGCACGGCTTTACCCCGGAAAACCTTGCCGTTTATAACGAGCAGAACCGTGCTATGGACGATATTTTGAAGCGTCTTGAAGAACTTCGCAAGAATAACGAGGTCCTTCTGCGTAAGTACAATGGCGACACGAAATTCGCCTATGTCCACAAGCGCATCCGCGAAGAGAACAAGGCTCGCGAACCCAAGCACCAGGCCCCCATTATCTCGAGGTTCGACGAAGATATCGTGCAGGCCCTTTTGACCATCAAGGGCTCCATCGATACCAAGGTCTATGACCGCAACGACATCCTCAAACAAGATGCCTATTTCGGTAAGACTGTGATGAAGGAAATTGCAGATGGACTTGCGCTATTCCCGCAAATCAAGCCTGAAATGCCTGATTACCAGTTTATTCAGCAGCGTATTGCTAAACAGTATATTAACCAGTATAACTCCTACTACGGAAATTAAATGAATATCAAAGACAAAACCATCGCCCTTATTGATTCCTTGAAGGCAACATGCCAAACTTATGGTATGGGCAATGATGGCAACGAATACAAGATTATCACCCAGGTGTTTTTGTACAAGTTTATGGCCGACAAGTTCGGCTTTGAACTCAAGAAAATTAATGACCCCTGCCTTAAGGCTTTGAAAAAGTCTGAAAAATGGGAAGAAGAATATGCCAAACTCAGCAAAGCTGATCGTGAAAAGATAAGCCTGTTCTTGCCACCCGAAGTTCCTGTATTCAAGCCTGATTACTTGATTGCAAACCTTTGGAATAAACAGGCCAAGGGTGACTTTGACGTGATTTTTGACGAGACGATGGTCGCCATTGCCAAAGACAACTTGGATGTGTTCTACACCAAGACTGCTCAGGAAACAAAAATCCCTATCTTTGAAAAGCTGACCATCTTTGTGACCGACGATGCCCAGCGTGCAAACTTCGCCCGCGCCTTGGTGGACAAACTGGTGAACTTCAGCTTCGAAGAAGCCTTTAGCGAACATTACGACTTTTTCTCGGACATCTTTGAATACCTGCTCAAGGATTATAACACCGCTGGCGGCGGCAAGTACGCCGAATACTATACGCCCAAGGCCATCGCGAAAATCATGGCACGCCTCTTGGTGGGGGACAACGCCGATTTGCACAACGTAGAATGTTACGACCCTAGCGCTGGTACTGGCACGCTCCTTATGGCGCTCAGCCACCAGATTGGCGAAGACCGCTGCACCATCTTTGCTCAGGATATTTCTCAGCGAAGCAATAAGATGCTCAAACTGAACCTGCTTTTGAACGGGCTTGTCTCTAGCTTGGATCATGCGGTGCAGGGCGATACCCTCTTGGAACCTTATCACAAGAGCAACGACGGCAAGAGCCTCAAGCAGTTCGATTATGTGGTGAGCAATCCGCCTTTCAAGATGGATTTTAGCGACACCCGCGACGACATCGAAAGCAAGTGGGGCAGCACTCGATTTAGAGATGGCGTCCCGAAAGTCCCGAACAAGAAAAAAGAATCCATGGCAATTTACACGTGCTTTATCCAGCATGTGGTCAATAGCATCAAGGAAGGTGGCAAGGGCGCCATCGTAATCCCTACCGGGTTCATTACCGCCAAATCGGGAATTGAGCATAAAATTTTGGAACACATCGTCGATGAGCACATTGTGTATGGCGTGGTGAGTATGCCGAGCAATGTGTTTGCAAACACCGGCACTAACGTGAGCGTTCTCTTTTTCGACAAGACCAAGAAAAAGACCGACAAGGATAAGGTTGTTCTTGTTGATGCGAGCAAACTCGGCGAAGAATACAAGGATGCCAACGGCCTCAAGAAGGTTCGCCTGAACGACAGCGAAATCGAAAAAATCGTTAACACCTTCCGCAAGGCGAATGCCGTCGAAGACTTCAGCGTGGTGGTGAGTTACAGCGAAGTCAAGGAAAAGGGCTATAGCCTAAGCGCCGGCCAGTATTTCGACATCAAGATTGACTACGTCGATATCACCGAAGACGAGTTCAACGAGAAAATCGCTGCCGCGACCGAAAGCCTCCAGAACATGTTTGCCGAAAGCCACAAACTCGAAAAAGAAATCCAGAAACAACT
>NZ_JAFZKX010000068.1 GCF_017551775.1 Fibrobacter sp.
AATAAACTACTCATGCCTAATCGCTCCTACGGGGTCAAGCCTGCTCGCCTTCCAGGCCGGCAACAGCGTCGCCAGCACGCAAAGCGCAATGCCAATAACGAAAATAAGAACGACATCGACCAGGTGCACAGAAATCGGGAAATAGGGAATCACGTAGACATCGCCCGGAAGCGTGATGAAGTGGTAGGCCTCCTGCAACTTGCAGAGCACGAGACCGATGGTTCCGCCCACAATCGTACCGCCCACGCCGATAAAGCTGCCCATGAGCATAAACACGCGCATGATGCCCGCCTTGCTGAAGCCCATGCTGCGCAGGATGCCGATTTCCTTCGTCTTGTCGATGACGACCATGATGAGGGAGCTGATGATGTTGAACGCAGCCACGAGGATGATGAGGCAGATGACCGCCGCCACGATGAACTTCTCGTAGTTCATCCACTTGAGGAGCGTGATATTCTTCGACTTCCAGTCCATCGCGTAATACGGGTACCTAAGCCAATCATGCATGCGGACAGCAACATCGCCCGCCTGCCAGTGGTCCTTGATGCGGAACTGGATACCCGTGACCGCATTGCCCATACCGAGCAGCTTTTGCAATTCGGCAAGGCCGATGTACGCGAGGTTCCCGTCGTATTCGTAAGTGCCCGTCTCGAAGATGCCGCTAACCACGCACATCATCATCTTGGGACCCGAGCCGAGGGCCTCGTCCGGACTCTGGAAAAGCTGGAGCACGAGCTTGTCGCCCACGACCACGCGCAGACGGTTCGCAAGCCCCGAACCGAGGATGATTCCCGGGCGGACCTTGCCCGTCAAATCTTCGAGACTGTCGACGGAATACTCGCCCCACTTGATGTACTTGTGGATGTCGGTCACTTCCTTCGCCGTCGCGGGGTCGATACCGTAAATCACGATACCATCGTTCACCTTCTTGGAGCTGATGCCCACCTTGTAGATGATGAACGGCGAAGACGACACGATGCTAGATTCGCGGGTTCTCGCCTCGTTGATGAGGCTGTCGTAGTTCGCAATCGGTTCGCCGTTGTACCCCATGATTTCGAGGTGGGCGTCCTTCCCTATCATCTGGGCGGTGACTTCTTCCTCGAAACCGTTAACCGCGGCAAGCGCGACCACCAGCGCGAACACGCCGATACTCACGCCGAGCATACTGAAAATGCCGATAAGCGATACGAAGAGACTCTTGCGTTGAGCCCCCAGGTAGCGCCAAGCGATAAGCCATTCCAGTTTGTTCATCTTTTAGCAAGTCTCCGGCTTCATCAGCGGGAACAGCTGCACGTCGCGGATGGTCTGCTGGTTCGTAAGGAGCATGACCATGCGGTCGATGCCGAAACCGACACCGCCGGTAGGAGGCAGGCCGGACTCGATGGCGTGCATGAAGTTTTCGTCCATCGGGTGGGTTTCACCTTCACCACCGCGGCCGCGGCGCACCTGGTCTTCCAGGAGCTCACGCTGACGGATGGGGTCGTTAAGTTCGGTATAGGCGTTGCCCAGCTCCCATCCGTTAGCGTAGGGCTCGAACTGTTCGATGAGCCCTTCGATGGTGCGGTGCTTCTTGCAGAGCGGGGTACTTTCGGTCGGCATGTCCTTGATGAACGTCGGCTGGATGAGCTTGTCTTCCACGGTGAGCTCGAACAGTTCGAGGATACCGCGGCCGCGGCTGAACTCGCCGTCGAGGTGGCCGCCAAGTTCTTCCATCTTGGCCTTGATCTCGTCGTCGCTCATGTCGTTGACCTTCAGGCCGCCAAACTTTTCGATGGCTTCAATCATGCTGTAGCGGGGCCACGGGGCCTTGAAATCGATTTCCTTGCCCTGGTATTCAATCTTCGTAGTGCCGTTCGCCGCGATGCAGGCGCGTTCGTAGATGTTCTCGAAGTGCACCATCATATCGTTGTAGTCGGCATAGGCTTCGTAGAACTCGAGACCGGTGAATTCCGGGCTGTGAGTGCGGTCCATGCCTTCGTTACGGAAGTTCTTGGAGAATTCGAACACCTTTTCCATACCGCCAACGATGCAGCGCTTGAGGTAAAGTTCCGGGGCCACACGCAGGTAAAGCGTCATGTCGCAGGCGTTGTGGTGCGTGGTGAACGGGCGGGCGTTCGCGCCACCGTAAATCGGCTGGAGCGTCGGGGTCTCGACCTCGATAAAGCCCTTCTCGATCAGGTATTCGCGAATAGCCTGCATAATCTTGGAACGCTTGATGAAGACTTCCTTCACGTCGTCGTTCAGGGCCATATCGATGTAGCGCTGGCGGTAACGGGTATCCACGTCAGCAAATTCGTTGAAAACGACCTTGTTGCCGTTCTCGTCAATCTTTTCCTTGGCCACCGGGAGCGGGCGCACGGCCTTGGAAAGCATCGTCACCTTCTTCACGTGCACGGAGTATTCACCCGTCTGGGTCTCGAACATGAAGCCGTTCACGCCGATAAAGTCGCCGAGGTCGGTCATCTTCACGATTTCGTAATTTTCCTCGCCCACTTCGTCACGGGCGCAAACCACCTGGAGGCGACCATAGCGGTCCTTCAGGTGCATGAAGCACATCTTGCCCTTGCGGTTGAAACGGACCACGCGGCCGGCAAAAGCGACTTCCTCGCCGCTTGCCATCAGGGCTTCCTTGTTCTCTTTCAGGGTCTTGGAATCGTGCGTGCGGTTGAACTTGTGCGGATAGGCCTCCACGCCCATTTCCTTGAACTTTTCAAGCTTCGCCAAACGAGCCTGAACCTGGTCATTCATGTCTTGCATTGCCATAATTTAATCCTGTGATACAATCACTTGAAATTTTGAACGTGGTAAAGATAGAATTTTTCCGAAAAAACTTAAAACGGCCCCCCGAAGGAAGCCGCGATTATACGGATTTAACCCAGGCTAGTTCTTTACGCAACGGATAGGGTAAGCGTAGCGCTTATCGCTGATGTACAAGCGCGTACACTCCTCGAGGCAATGCGCGTACACATCGAAAACATAGGTTTCATCATCCTCAGTGGCACTCCAGAAATAGGCAACGTTGCCATCATCGCCAAAAACGCCATTGGGAAGCCTAGTGTCAACAGGCACCGCGGAGAACCCGAAAGCATCTGAGCCATTTCCATTACCGAAGCAACCTCTCTGGGACTTAAGGACATTGGCCGCAATCGATTGACCACCCACAGCCGTAAACAGGGTGGTCCATTCATCATAACTAGGTAGGTGCCAACCCGACGGGCAGACGCCTTGAATTAAGATCACTGAGCCCGCCGAAGCGAGGCGACATTTCTTTCCGTAGCCGCAGTCCTGCGGGTTATCCGCATCTGTTGCAAGTTTTACAGAGTCAATTGCTGCTGCCCAGGTGTACAAGCGACCGGCCACGTCACAGTTCTTGTCGACGTTGTTGTAGCACCAAGACCATTCATACGCATTTTCGCCCGAGCCTCCCAGACCAGCGTCAAAGTTCAAGTTCTCCGCCATCCAGATCTGATCGCCAATTTTTACCGTCTTGTAGGTTTTGCCGTCGCGTTCGTCCGTCATGGTGCCGTAATCAATTTCAGGGTTCAAGTAAGCCTCTTTGGGCACACTCCAATCTAAACCATTCGAAGAACTCGACGACGAGGATTTCGCAGAACTGCCGGAATACTTTACCTCATCGCTAGACGAAGACTCGACGGCACCCCCATCCGGCCGCGAAATAAAATCGCGGTCGTCATCGCCACAGGCAAAAAGAAATACACCAACAAGGCAGGGAATGATTTTTTTCAAGAGCATACGTTCTCCTCCGGACACCTCAAGCCCAAATTTACGTTTTTATGTTCAAAAAAGAACATGTCTCCCCCTTTTTTTCTATCTTTTCACCCGAAAAATTTTAAAAGGTTAAAACCATGAAACTCTCCAAGTACTTCTATGTGACGCTCCGCGAAACGCCGAGCGATGCCACCATGCCCTCCCACATCTTCCTCATGCGCGGCGGCTACATCAAGCCCCTTTCTACCGGTATCTACTCCATGATGCCCATGGGCTTCCGCGTGATCCAGAAGATTACGAACATCATCCGCGAAGAAATGAACAAGATTGGCGGTATCGAAGTGGATTTGCCGGTAGTGCAGACCGCTGAACTCTGGAGCGAATCGGGCCGTTACCAGGCCATTGGCGAAGAACTGCTCCGCTTCAAGGATCGTAATAACCACAACATGGTGCTGGCCATGACCCACGAAGAAGCCATGACCGACCTCGTGCGCTACGTGCTCAACAGCTACAAGCAGCTGCCGGTGATGCTCTACCAGTTCAAGACCAAATACCGCGACGAAGCCCGTGCCCGCGGTGGCCTTATCCGCGTCCGCGAATTCTTGATGAAGGACGCTTACAGCTTCCACACCAGCCAGGAAGACCTGGACCGTCACTACCAGGAAGAATACGACGCCTACCTCCGCATCTACCGTCGCGTGGGCATTGAACCGGTGGTGGTGCAGAGCGATACGGGCATCATGGGCGGTAAGGTCGCTCACGAATTCATGCTCGATACTCCGAACGGCGAAGACTACTTGATTCTTTGTAAGAAGTGCGGCTATCAGGCCAACCGCGAAATCGCCAAGTTCCAGCGCGTCCCGTTCAAGGGCGACGAAAACGCTACGCTCGAAAAGGTCGCTACGCCGAACAGCGAAAGCATCGAAGAAATCACGAAATTCCTGAACGTTCCCGCCGAATCTACCGCCAAGTGCGTGTTCTTCGACTTCGAAGGCAAGCTCATCACGGTCGTGGTTCCGGGCAACCTCGACGTCTCTGAAATCAAGCTCCACAACTTGCTCAAGGCCAAGGAACTCTACCCGGCCGAAGACAGCCTCATCCAGGCTTGCGGCATGGTTCCGGGCTTTGCCTCCCCGATCGGTTCCCATGACACCCGCGTCATCGTGGACGAAGCTATCGCTGATTCCTTCGACCTCGTCACGGGCGCCAACGAAGAAGGTTTCCACTTCAAGCATTGCAACCCGAAGCGCGACTTCCCGAAGTTCGAAGTGGCCGACATCGCCGAAGCCAGCGAAGTCTGCAAGTGCCCCTGCTGCGGCGAACTCCTCACGGAAACTCGCGGTATCGAAATGGGCAACATCTTCAAGCTGGGCACCAAGTTCTCCGAATCCATGGGTGCCAAGTTCCTCACCGCCGAAAAGACCTCCGCTCCCGCCATCATGGGTTGCTACGGCATCGGCGTGGGCCGCTTGATGGCCTCCGTCGTCGAAAACAGCCACGATGACTTCGGACCGATTTGGCCCAAGTCCATCGCTCCGTTCCAGGTGGAAATCGTCCCGATCGGCAAGGAAGCCGAACTCGTTGAACTCGCCGAAAAGTTCGAAAAGGAACTCGAAGCCGCCGGCATCGACGTGCTCGTGGACGACCGCGACGAACGTCCGGGCGTGAAGTTCAAGGATGCCGACCTGTGGGGTTCTCCGGTGCGTATCGCCATCGGCAAGAAGGGCCTCGCGAACGGCGAAGTCGAATGGAAGTTCAGGAGCGAAAAGGAATTCACCATGGTCAAGGTCGAAGACGTTGTCGCCAAGGCCAAGGAATACTTCGCCAACTAAACGAAAGCGTCTGACAACTGAAAAGTCCCCCCTCAGTTACAACTGAAGGGGGCTTTTTCTATGCGTAAAAAAGATTAATCAAATCAGGTACAAACTACTTCGAAAGGCCGAAGCGGACAGGGCGTTCCCCGCGCACGTTGAGCACGTACACGCCGGAATTCAGGCCCGAAAGGTCGACAGACTCGCCTGCAGCAGCGATTCCCTGCATCACCTTGCGGCCACGCATGTCCATGACCGCGTATTGCGCGTCCTTGCCCGAGCCGAGCGTGAAGCTCAAGTTGCCCTCGCCCATGCGGATTCTCGAAGCCTTCGCGAGAACAACCGCGCGTACAGATGCCATCGCAGGTTTCTGCGTAAGGCCGTAAAGGAAGCCGAAAACTTTTTCCTTCACCTTCACGTCGTAATCACCGTCGTCGTAGAATTCGTGCGACATGCCCTCGACAAAGTAGGTTTCGTGCTCTATGCCCTTCGCCTTCAACACGGAATCGATAACGAAGCTCCCGTAAAGCGTAGGCGCCTTCACGTCGACCGTAAGCGAACCGGCGGAAGCAAACATCGACGGCATGACGTTTTCGAACGTCGCCGAGATATTCCCGAGCGGACGCCCCGTCTTGAAAAGGACCGTGCTGTCGGCCGTGCCGTGCACGAGCAAGACCGGAGTCGCCTTGCCCTCTATGATGGAAACGTCGTGAATGCCGCCCCACAGGGCCACGACCCCATTCGCTTCGGAATTGGAGCCCTTCACCCCATATTCGTCAAGTCCACCGAGTTGCGGGTTTTCTTTTGCGACCGCAGGAATCTCGGAAGCCTTGTCGACATAGATATTCTCCAGAGAAAGTACGGCGCCGGCGCTGTTCCCGAGCAAATAGATGCGGTCCGGATCGATGCCCAAATTGTTCGCATTCACCCGCATGTAACGGAGCGCGGCTCGGACATCCTGGATTCCGCGGTAAACCGTTCTAGAAAAATTGGCGCTGTCAATCGAGATGTACATGTTCTCGGTTTTTGCCGTAATTCCCAACCGGTACTGGACCGCGGCAGTGACAAAACCGCGTGCGGCAAGAGAATCGCAGTAGGTGACCGACTGCTGGTCCATATCGTCTTTCGCGCCAGCCGCAAAAGCACCTCCATGCAAAACGAGCACTGCGGGGCGCTTGTTTTCGGAATCGCCCTTCGGGCTATAGATATCCATGTGCAGGTCTATAGGCTGCATATCCTCTTCGTTATCGTAGAGGTAGACCATCGTGCCGCCATTTGCAGAAGCGAGAGCAGAAAGCGTTGTCGAAAGTTTGCTCAATGCGGACAAATGGTTCACGCCAGAGGCGTAAACGACATCCTTCTGGACATCCACATCGAATAACCTGTCCTTGTACCTTTCGGCAGCAAAACCATGCGCAAAAGAGATAGCGAGAACGGCAAGCAGAATCTTTCTCATAAAGCCTCCTTTGTTCAAAAAAGTAAGAAAAATCCTCACAAGGTTCAATAGTAAAAGTGCCCCCTATTCGTTTTTTTCTATTTTTTCAAGCATGAGCACTAAGAGCAAAATCAAGATTGCAACATTGCAAGGCAAGTGGACCGGCGATTTCGACAGCAACAACGCCTGGTACGTGGAACAGGCCCGCGCCCTCAAGGGCAAAGGCTATGACCTGGTCGTTCTGCCGGAACTCTTCCACACGCCATACTTCCCGTTCGAAGAAAACGCGGACTTCTTCGACCTCGCCATCGAAAAGGACAATCCGCTGGTCGCCCAGTGGCAGGGTATCGCGAAGGAACTGAACGCCGTCGTGGTGTTCCCCTTCTTCGAAAAACGCGCCCGCGGCATTTACCACAATTCCGCCTTCGTGTTCGAACGCGACGGAAGCATCGCCGGGCTCTACCGCAAGAGCCATATTCCCGACGATCCGGCCTTCTACGAAAAATACTACTTCATTCCCGGCGATACGGGTTTCGAACCCATCAAAACGTCTGCCGGCACTCTCGGCGTGCTCATCTGCTGGGACCAGTGGTTCCCCGAAGCCGCCCGCATCATGAGCCTCAAGGGAGCGGACGTCCTGATTTATCCCACCGCCATCGGCTGGATGGACAGCGAACCCAAGGAAATCTACCCGCGCCAGCAGGATAGCTGGACCACCGTCATGCGTGGCCACGCCATCGCGAACCGCACGTTCGTGGTTGCAGCGAACCGCATCGGAACCGAAGGCCATCTCACGTTCTGGGGCACGAGCTTCGTCTCCGCACCGGACGGCTACTTCATCGAAAAGTGCGCGCCCGACTTCCTCGGCGTCTCCACGGTAGAAATCGACCTCGCCGAAACAGAAGAAAACCGCCGCTGGTGGCCGCATTTCCGCGACCGCCGTATCGACCTTTACAAAGACATCCTCAAGATTTGGTGCGAATAACATGGCATTAGCAACACTCCGTTATCCCGCAGAATGGGAAGAGCAGAAGGCCACATGGCTCTCCTTCCCCCACAACCCGGAAAACTGGCATGGCGAACGCGGCGTCAAGATCCGCAAGTTCTACATCGACCTCATCCTTGCCATCAGCGATTTCCAGCCGGTAAACGTGCTTATCCCGAAAAAGGACTTCCTGACCAAAAAAGAGAAAGAAGCCCTCGAATGCACCTCCTTCCCGGTCAATTTCGCCGTCATCAAGACCGACGACATCTGGATTCGCGACTACGGCCCGTTCTTCGTGAAGAAAGGGCGCAAGACCATCGTTTCTGAAGCCGTTTTCAACGCATGGGGCGCAAAATTTCCGCCCTGGAAGAACGACAACCAGATTCCGTCCCGAATCGCCAAGGCTTTCGGTTATCCCGAAGGGAAAAAGATTCCCTACATTTTCGAAGGCGGCGCCATCGAAGTGAACGATGACGGGCTCGGCATCACCACGCTGGACTGCCTCGTCGGCAAAAATCGCAACAAGACCGAGGACCTTTCCAGCGTCATCAAGGCGATATGTACGACCCTCGGGCTCAAGAGCCTGCTGGTCCTCCCCCACGGACTGAACGGCGACCATACGGACGGCCACATAGACAACGTTGCCCGTTTCGTCGGCACCAAAAGGCTCGTCATGGCATGGGACGCCAACATGAAATCGAAGAACGCCAAGATCCTTGCCGAAGCGAAATACCTCATCGAGACATGGCTCAAGGCATTCTACAGCAATGATTTTGCTGTCGACACGCTCGCGCTCCCCCCGCAGAGGAAACTTCCCGATGGGCAGATACTCCCCGCGAGCTACATGAACTTCATTTTCGTGAACGGCGGCTTAATTTACCCGAAATACAAGTGCAAGAACGATGCCGTCGCGCAGCAATACTTCGAAAGCGTGTATCCGGACAGGTTCGTCGTCGGACTCGACTGCCGTACGGTCATCGAGGAAGGCGGAAGCCTCCACTGCATGAGCAAGCACGAAAGCAAATAAAGGAAAAATCCGGTCCCGAGAATTCGGAACCGGATTTTCACTGAGCTATGAAGGGCTCGAACCTTCGACCCACGCCTTAAAAGGGCGTTGCTCTACCAACTGAGCTAATAGCCCGAGCGCTCCAAATATATTAAAAAACGTTTTTTTTGTAAAGACCGTACATCTTTTTTTTCGTTTTTTTGTAGATTTACCGCATGATGTCTAATAGAAAAGTTTTGGTGCTCGCTTTGTGGGGCATGCTGTTCCCCACTTTTGCCTTTGCGTACTTTTCACAGGGTGACCAGGGTGAAGAGATTTTTTCCTTTTTGAGTACTTTCGACAGTCCGCGTAACGCTTCTATCGAAAAATCTGGTGCCGCATATCCCTCGACAGACCCGACCATCGTGCAACTCAACCCTGCCGCACTCCGAATACCGGACGGAACGAAACGAATCGCCGAAATCCACTGGCAGACCGGCGACATGGCCGAAAACCAGGGTTCTATTTCGTATACATCGAGCTACAGGAATTTTTTGTACCAGATTTCGTACAACTGGCTAGACTACGGAACAATTAAAGGGTACGACGAAATCGGCAACGAGACGGGCACGGAATACAACCCGTTGAGCCAACTCGCTACGGCGACCGTCGCCTTCGCCATGACTCACATAAACGTGGGCGCCACAATCAAGTTCGCAAGCGAAAAACTCGCCGAAGAATCCGGCGACAGGACCGCACTGGGTGCCGCTTTCGACTGGGGCGTCTCATGGCAATCCACAAGCAAGATTTTCGGCGTAGCCCTGGTGGGCAGGGACTTCGGCGCCCTCCTCCGCGACTACGTGGACGACGGCTACAACGACAATTTCCCGATGTCGCAGACATTCGCGCTTTCGTTCTATTACAGGCCCGTCATCCTGCCGCGCCTTACGATTATGGGCGAAAGCACTTTCCCGCGTTTTGCGGAGCCCAAATTTGCGCTTGGCGGTGAATACGCTCTCAGCCAGAGTTTCTTCGTTCGCGCAGGCTTCACGCGCGCATGGCTCGACCTCACCCGCGACATAAAGCAGCTCATTTCGGCAAGCAGCCGCCCCGACGAGGCGCAAACGGCACGCATGCTCAGCGCCGGCCTCGGATACAACGCGAAGATGTTCTCCATCGACTATTCGTTCTCCTACCTCGCGCAAGGGCTCGGAACCGAGCACCGGTTCGGACTCCGCATAGGTCTGTAATGCGACAATTCGACGTCCTGGTCTGGGGTTTCGAAGACGAGCCTGGCGATACAATCCAGCCATCATCGCCCCCCTTCACCGACGACGCCCTGGGATGGTTCTTCGGAAACGACCTTAACGCGAACCTTCTGAAAAGCGAAGCCGAATGGATCGTCTTTGCGCATAAATCCGTAACTATAGACAGGCAGTTCCTGAACGATCTCGCCGAATGCACCTCGGGCTTCCCGATGGTCGACGCGTTCGCCCCGAGGGTAAAAGACGCAGCAGGACGCTCCTTCCATTCAGGCTTCACGCTCGATTCCCGCAAAGGTCTTTCGATGCTCGACGAAAACGCCAAGATGCGCTTTGTCGCGGCACCGCACCCGCTGATTGCCGCCTATTCCAGGCGCATCGTCCAGCGGACCGGCGCAATGGATGCCGACCTCTCCCCCAAAGCGCAGATGGTCGACTTCGCGCTGCGCATGCTCCATGCGGGCGGCAAGATGTTCTCCGTGCCCTATCTGGTCGCAAGCACCTCCGGAACCGCAGACGACACGCTCTACAAAGACGGCGAAGGCGTCGACGATTTCGCATTTTCGATGTTCAAGTCGCTCGGACTCGGTAAAAATCTGGGATTCCTACTGCGGCATCCCGGCACATTGCGCGGACTCTGGAAACGGAGAAAAAGCCTCGACGAGAAGCGCAATAAGGCTATCCTCCTGAGCAAACTCGACAAGAAATTTCTGGCAGAACTGTACTAGCGGGATTTTTCCTGACCAATCCGGTCGAGGAACCCGACTACGCGCGAGGCGAAACTTTCCATGGAACAGCGGGATAGCAGTTCCTGCGCGGCCGTTTCGTCGATGACGTTTTCGCCGGCCAGCACCCGGTCGAGAACAGCCGCATATGCTGGCGCATCGTCGGGCTTTTCTACAAGCGGGCAGACGCCTTCCAGGTTCTCCCTGACGGCGGAAGCCTTCGCGCACACCGCGGGCGTACCGCAGGCAATCGATTCTATCGGCGGGAGCCCGAAACCTTCCAGGAAGCTCGGGTAAACCATAAGGTCGGCATGGCGGTAGAATTCCACGAGTTCGCGGGCGTCGAATTCCCTGAAATGGAACACGTTGTAAAGTTTCTTCTCGTTCACGATGGCCTTCAGGCGTTCGGAAAACTTCCCTACGCGCACAAAGGCCACATCGGGGCGCAGCCGCGCCATCTCGAAATACGTATCGATATTCTTGCGCGGCTCGTCGAGACTCACGTTGAGGCACATCCCGTAAAAATTGCGAATGCCGCGCTTGCGGCGGAACTGTGCCTTCGCTTCCGCTGTCACGGGAGTTTCGGGCTTCTTGAACAGTCCGGAATCGATCGGGCAACCGATAACGGCCCCCGGCTTCTCCGACATCTGCGGGCCAAAGAACTTGGCGGCCTCACCGCGGGTCCAGTTCGAGTTGTAGACAAAGGAATCCGCCTTGACCGTCGGGCGAATGTAGAACAAATTAAGCAACTTAAACTTGACGCTATGCGGGTAGAGCGTTTCGGCGAAAGTATCGTGCACGAACATCACCGTCTTTGCCGAAGGGCAGGCCTTCGCTGCCACGGGCACGAGGAATCCCAGTTCAGGACGGATAAAGAAAATCATGTCCGGCGAAAGGCGGCGCAGCAATTTCTTGAAAGGGGCACGGAACGAGAAAAAACCCGAATAAAGGGACTTCGCCCAGATTTCGTGCGAGGTGAATCCACGGGAATCAGCGGCATTTTCTTCGGCGCTTTTCTCGTCAGAAAAAAACTTGGGAGTTTTCAACCAAAGTACATGCGCGTCGAATTTGTTGCACACAGCCGTGAGCAAATTCACAGTCAATCGACCAAAGCTCGTTCGTTCGTTTTTGTCGCAAACAAAAAGTATATTTTTTTGATTCACCATCATCTAGAATATAGCAACTTTCTATATTGTTATTAATGTATCCGATCTGCAAGAAATCCATTAGTTTCTACAGCGACGCTCCTGAATGGGGAGGGCAAGAAATCCTTTCGGCAAGGATTGCTGCCATCGTCGCCGAAACTAGCGATGTCACGTTCTTCTATTCGTGCGACAAGTTTGCAGATTTCCTGCCCGCAAGCGTGAAACGGGTCAAGCTCCCCTACCACGCCGAAACCCCGTTCCCCATTATCCGCGACCGGTTCAAGGGCAAAGCGAAAAAAGCAAAAGAACTTTTCAAGAAAGAGAATATCCAGAACCTGGTCCTGTGCCCAGGCAATATCGAGAGGTGCCTCCCGGGACTTTGGGCGGCAAACCAGCTTGGACTTCCGACGGTATCGTACATACCGCTCGCCTTTTCCCAAAGCGAAACGCACGCCAACCTCGGGAAATTACGCGATATTCTCGCCAAGCGCATCTACAGCAAGGTAGACCACTGGATAGTGAACTCGCCTTACCAGAAGCGCCTCATGGCTCGCTTCGTGGAAAAGGATATAGAGACGCTCCTGAACCCGCTCGTCTGGGACATTTCGGCTCCGGCCAAAAAGCCGCAATCGCGCCTGAACATCGCCATTCTCGGGCGCATCTTCTTCGAGCAAAAAGGGCACGACATCTTGCCGGACATAGCGTTCCTGCTCAAGAAAAATCATGCCGACGTCCACTTTACGGTTATCGGCGAAGGCCCGCACGAGACAATCCTCCGGCAAAGAATCAAGCAGAAGGGCGTCGAGGACCTCATCGAATTCACGGGTTGGATTCCCCCGGAAAAAATACAGGACAAGTTGCTCAACGAAATCGACCTGCTCCTGATTCCGTCGCATTTCGAAAGCGGGCCAATCGTACTTTTCGAAGCGCTCCAATGCGGATGCCCCGTACTGGTCGCCGATGCCGACTACACCGACGACTACGTCCTGCCCCCATGGATGCTCTTCAAAGAAGGTTCCGCCACTGACGCCGCCGAAAAAATTTTGCATTATGCCGAGAACTGGAACGAGCCGCAGTTCCTGGACCTGAGGGAAAGGCTTTTCCTCGACCGTACCGACGAAGACTTCAAGAAAAACGTCTCACGCATTTTCGACAAGCTTTTTGACGGGGGAACCCAGAAATGAGCCGCATATGCATCGTCCTTGCGACCTACAACGGTGAGCGGTTTCTGGAAGAGATGCTTCAATCTCTCGTAAACCAGACCCGTCCCGCCGACAAAGTCATCGCCATCAACGACGCCTCGCAGGATTCCAGCGTCAGCATTCTCGAATCCTTCCAAGAAAAACTCCCGCTCGAAATATTCAGACAGGCGCAGAACGGCGGGCACTGCAAGGCATTCGCGACCGGGCTCGAACACGCGAGGCAATACGCAGGGCCAGGCGACCTGATTGCCCTTGCCGACCAGGACGACATCTGGAAGGCGGACAAGCTCGAGAAACTCGAAAAAGAAATCGGCAACCGCGCACTCGTTTTCGGGGACGCCGAAGTCATCGACAAAAGCGGAAACGTCATCCGCGATTCATGGCGCAAAGAAGCGCTCATCCAGAAAGCCATCCCCATCAAGGCGCAAATTGCGGGCATCAACAATGTAACTGGATGCCTATCGCTTTTCAAGGCGGAGCTTCTCGACATGATTCTCCCCATTCCGGAAGGCGTCACGGTACATGACCGCTGGGTCGCGATGATTGCCGAAAGGAACGGCGGAATCAAGGCCATCGACGATGCCGTCGTGCAATACCGCCTGCACGATTCAAACGCGGTCGGCGGAAAGCCCGCACCGGCCATGAGCAAGACGCTCGAAATTCAGCAGCGCTGGCTAAGGATGATTCTTGAAAACTGCGAGCGGCTCTCGCTCACTGCCGACGAAATCCTCTTCACGAAGCACTTGCTGAACCTTTCGCAAAAGCGCATGAACCGTTACTTCATGCCCTTCGAAATCCCGTGGGTTTTCGCGAACAGAAAGGTCCTCTTCGAAAAAGTTCCGGCACTCGCCTTGACCAAGAAAATTCTGTTTACCGTCATCGGGCTTCCGCTCGCAAAAAGAATCTGGAAAAAATCATGAGCGGAAGGACTGCCATAATTCTCGTGACCTTCAACGGTTGGGAAATGACCCGGAACTGTCTGAACGACCTGGCAGCGCAGCTAGGCGATTCCGCGCATTTCGTTGTCGCGGTCGCCGACAACGCGAGTACCGACAAAACCGTCGAGAACATCCGCAAAGACTTCCCCGCCGTACACCTGTACGCAAGTCCGACGAACGTCGGATTCGGCGCGGCGAACAACCTCGCCATCAAAGGGCTCCTCCGCGACGGAGAATCGTTCGATGCCGTATGCCTGCTCAACAACGACACCAGGCTAAAACCGGATACCCTTCCGCAGCTGCGGCTCGCCTGGGAACAGGCGCAAAAAATGGCCGAAGGCGAAGGCGGCAAATACGCCCTCGTAGCTCCAACCGTAAAGAATCCGGACGGAAGCAAGCAGCCGAACTATTTCGCGGGACTCGGGCCCGAAGGAATCGGGAGCCTGAAGTTTTTCACGAACGCCTTCCGAAACGAGAACGGCGCCGCCAAAATTTTGCAGGGTGTCCCGCAGGCGACTTCGCAGGCATCCCTCGCCGAAGTCCACTGGACCTCGGCGGTATGCTGGATGTTCGGGAAAGACCTCTTCGACGCCATCTGCAAGGATAATACCGAAGGCAAATTCTTCGACGAGAAAATCTTCATGTACTACGAAGATGCAGACGCAGCCCTCCGCGCGCGCCGTCTCGGCACAAGATTTTTCATCGCGGGCGACATTCCCCTCACGCACCTGGGGGGCGGTTCCGCCCAGAACAATACGAGACGCGCACTGCAGCACGACCGCGCGCAGCAGTACGTATTCAAGAAACATTTCGGCTTCCGCGGATTCCTGCTTTCCAAATCGTTCCGCTTCTGCCGCAGCCTCGTACGCATCGTTGCAAGCCTTCCCCGCTGCATCGGCACCAGAAACGGGGAAACACGTGCATACATCAAGCATCATTTCACCCTGATGAAGACAGCCCTATGGTAACGCTCATGAATATTCTCGCAAAACAAACAGCCCGCATGGCGATGCTTCTATCCATTTTTGTCGGCCTCCTCGCCACGGAAGGTCTCGCCGCCAAAAAGGGAGAACCCGCGGTAACGCACATCTCCTTCGCGGATTCCGCCAAGAACCATCTCGTCAACATCCGCGCGCAGATTTCGGATTCCGTGCTCGTCACCAACCTCGCGAACGCCCCGACGCACTACGACAACGCCATGTTCGTCCGCCTGTTCCTCGACGGCCACTTCACCCAGGCATTCCATTTCGACGCCCGCGTCATGGTGAGCAACGACTACACGAACCGCTACATCAACGACAACTTCTACCACCCGAGCGAAGGCCTTCCCTACAACAAGCAGAGCGAAACCAGGCGCACCTGGGACCAGTTCTCCGCCAAAATAGACTACCAGCTCAAGCCGGTCACGCTGCTCGCCGGATTCGACTACCTGGAATTCGGTCCCGCGCGCTACAACCATGTCATCCTGCGCGGCAACAGATCCATCGACCGTCCGTGGCAAGATACGACAAGCCGCATCTGGAGGCCGGCGCCCACGCCCTACTTCGGCTACCGTTTTGAAATCGGCCCCATCGAATACTCGCAATACGCCGCAAAGCTTTTCGAAAAGAAGAACAAGGGCAAGTACATGCATGCGCACAGGCTCGACCTGCACCTGCCCTTTAACATCACGCTCGGACTTTCCGAAACGGCGCTGTACGGATCCACCACGGAACCGGCGCACACCAATCCCAACGCCGATGCCGACAGCACCGATCGCGATTTCGAATGGAATTACGTCCTCCCGTTCATCATGTACAATTTCCAGGAACACATCCAGGGCGACCAGGACAACATATCTCTCGCATTCGACCTGAGCGTCCGTACGTTGCCGCACTGGGAATTCTACGGCGAACTCCTCTGGGACGACATGAAAACGCCCACGAGCATGTTCGACGACAGCTGGTGGGGCAACAAGTGGGGTGCAACGGTCGGTATCGCGCGCGACAGCCTCTACGTTGGACCGGTAAGGCTCGACATGTTCACGGAATACACGCGCATCGAACCTTGGGTCTACACGCACCACAAGGGCGGCGGATACACCTACGCAAGCTACTCGCAGAATCTCGGAAGCGACCTGGGACCCAACAGCCAAGAATTCCACGCCGAACTGAGCGCTACATACAAATTCATCAATGCAACGTTCTTTACGGGAAACGTCGCGAAAGATACGGCATTCGGCGGAAACATCACCGACATCCACGGCCCCGAAGACGCCATCAACAAGGTATTCCTCAACGAAGAGACCACGCTCCGCTACACCGAACTCGGCGCAAGGCTCGAAATTACTCCTTGGCACTGGATGAGCTTCCGCGCAGGCTACACGCGCTACTTCGGAGACTACGAAGGCTACAGGGCATCGGCGAGCGGTTCCCTGCAGTGGTAAAAATCTGAGTCAATTAAAAAAGCAGTTTAACGGCCTCGTCGCTATCGGCGGCGAGGGCTTTCTTTTTCCATTCGGGATCAAGCAGGAGTTTCGCCATGCTCGCAATGACCTGCGTATGCGCAGTCGCGGATTCCGCCGGTGAAAGCAGCACGCACAGGAACTGCGCCAAATCATTGTTGCGAACAGCTATCCCGCTAAAGCCCGCCGGGCATACGGCAAAAGCCATCAGCGGAGTCTTCAGTCCCGCAATGCGCGTATGGGGCAGCAGAAGCCCCTCGCCCATGTAGATTCCCTGCGATATGCGTTCCGTGAGGGCCTTCCAAGCCGCATTCGCATCGAAGGCGACACCAGCATGGACAAGCGCATCGTAGGCGTAACCCAGAGCGCGATTGAATGTTTCAGATGAAGGATAGTGCTTAAAGTAAACAGGAACCATTCGAGAGACAAACCAACCTTCGGAGCTTTACGCCAGCCCTAGGCCAGCGCCTTCTCCATGAACTCCAGCGCTTCCGGTTCGGTCGCCTTGACAATCAGCTTGAACTCTGCAAACAGAGCCCTCAACTGGCGCTTGCCCGGTTCGATGTACTGTTCGAATTTCTTGATTCCCTTCACCTTGCTGAGGAAGCAGTAGGCACCGAGCGCCTGCATCAAGCGCTGCAAACTGGCCTGGATAAAGCTATCCCAAGCATCTTCCTTGGTATAAGCCTGTACACGCTTGTTGTGCATGCGCCAGTATTCAAAGAAATCCTTGATCATTTCAACCGGCAGGCACACGTACGGATCCCACAGGAGGCTCGCGATATCGTAGAAAGCGGAACCACGGCGGGCACCCTGGAAATCGACGAAGGCGATTTCGGAATTCGGGCGTACCATGATGTTCTGGCTCTGGAAGTCGCGGTGCATCAGCACCTTGGGCTGGGCGTCCACGGCCACGGCCAGGAGCGAGAAGAAATTCTTGACACCCTGCGGAATTTCATTCAGACCGCAATGTCCCTTCAAGTAATTTTCCGTAAAGTAATCCGTCTCCCACTTGAGGGCGGCAAAATCAAAACGACGAATCCAGAGTTCTGTATGCGAACTGAAAATCGGCTGACTCGCATCCTGCCACTTGACAAGCGCGTCGATGACCGTCGGATAAAGAATTCTCTCGTTACCGGAACGGACACCCTCGTTCACGGGCGCCACTTCGTCCAGCAGGTTTCGCTTGCCCAAATCCTCCTGCAGCACCTGGCAGGCGGTCTCGTCGACGGCAAAGACCTGCGGCACCGGCAAACCGTAGCTGCGGAAGGTCTTGGAGAAATCAACAAAATGCCTGAAGTCTTCATTGACTTCGGCGCAGACCTGCAACACGCAGGACTTGCCACCTTCGGAAATACGGAAATACTGGCGGCCCGAGCCCGCACCCGCAATCGGGGAAACGGTGAAATTCTCGGTATAGCCGCGGGAAAGCAGGTAGCCTTTGATAACAGGAGAAATTTGCAAGGATTCGTTACTCATGTTAGTGAATATAGAAAAAGGCGAGCGACGCGACAAAGCATTTATACTTTGGCATGGCCGAGCCGAACTATATACACTCCGTAGGAGTGCCATATAGTAAAAGGAAGTTAATAGTTACCAGTCATTAGTTACTAGTTTTAATTAGGCGCCTGCGGCGCGATTATAAGAGCTAGAGGCCAGGAACTAGCGACCAGCGACCAATAAGTTGCTACGAGAACTTGATTCTCGGGTCCACTAGCGTGTACAGGATATCGCTAAACAAGCGCCCAATCATGGCCATAAGGCTGCTCAGGAAGATGATTCCCATAACAACGTTATAATCGCGATTCACCATGGAATTGTAATACAAAAGCCCCATGCCGTCGATATCGAAGACCTTTTCGATAAGGAGCGCGCCCGCGAACATGAGCGTGCAGATTTCGGAAAGGCGGGTCGCAATAGGAATAAGCGCGTTGCGGAGCGCATGGCGTACGAGCGCTTGGTTAAAGCTCATGCCCTTCGCGAGGGCCGTGCGCATATAGTCCTTGCCCAGTTCCTCGAGTGCCGAGTTCTTCATGAGGAAGGTCAGGAACGCGAACTCGCTAATCATGTAACAGAAAATCGGGAGGATCAAATGGTGCCCGAGATCCACGATTTTCCCGAAGAAACTGAAGTCCTCAAAGTCGTCGCTCGTGAGACCACCCAGCGGGAATATATCCAAATACGAACCGCCCGCAAGGAAGATGATGAGCAGAATGCCGAGCGCATATCCCGGCATCACGTAGCCCGAGAATATCACTCCCGAACTGAGCGAATCGAGTTTGCTCCCGTGATGCACCGCCTTCCAGAGGCCAAGCGGTATACAGACCAGGTAGCTCAGGAAGAACGACGTGATACCGAAGAAGAGCGAAATCGGGAAGCGGCTCACAATGACGTCCCAGACCGGAAGACCGTAGGTGTAGCTCGAGCCCAAGTCCAGGTGCAGCACGTTCCATAGCCACGTGAGGTAACGCTTCCAGGCGGGCTGGTCAAAACCGAAGTACGCCTGGATTTGCGCTATTTGGTCGGGCGACAAAGCCTTCGAGGCATCCACCCCGCCCTTCATTGCCGCGGCCTGCTGCGCACGCGAAATCATTTCCTCCACGGGGCCGCCCGGCAACATCTGGATGAGAATAAAGCACACCAGAGAAATCCCGATGAGCGTCGGGATCATGAGCAGCAAGCGGCGGAGGATATAGGATCTCATAGTTTGCCTTCGGCAAGTTCACAGTTCTTAGTTACTAGTTACTAGACTTCTTAATTTATAAATCTCTAGTAACTCAGAACTAGGAACTAGTAACTCACACTAACGCATCTTTCCGGAACGGAGCACGTCCATCATGTTGAAGGGCTTGGCGGTGCCGTTCGCGATGTGGCATGCGAGGAAGTTCACGGCATCCACGGTGCCTTCGGCGTAAATCTTGCGGCCGCACACGTTGTGCTGGAATTCGAAATGCACCGTGCCGTCTTCGCTGTCGAGGCTGTAGGTGTGGAAGGCGTGACCGCCGAGGTATTCCTCGGGCACGTGCATGCGTTCCATCTGTTCCTTCTCGTTACGCACCTTTTCGATGTCGTCCACAGAGAAGTCAAAGCCCATCTTCTGGAAGTCGCCCACCACGGCCCTAGCCGTACCGCTCGTGTCGGCCTTGGTCTTCTGGTGGCTTTCAACCACGGAGAGCTTGTAGCCGTTGAACGCAGTCGGGAATTCCTTGGCGAGAAACTCAATCATCATCTGGAAGGCGACAATCTGCTTGGCCATGTTCGGGGCGATGACGCTCGGGTGGTTCGCGTCGGCCACGAGTTTGGCAAGCGCTTCGCGATCACCGCCGGTCGTGCCCATCACGAACGGAATCTTGTGGTTCACGTAGAAGGCGGCATTGTCGTTCACGGCCGTCGGGTGCGTATAGTCGATGCAAATCATGTTCGGGTACTTCGCAAGCACCTCGCCGATGCGGGCTTCACGGTTAGAGGGCTTCAAAAGCTGGATGGTCTTCCCCGCCACTTCGGCTTCGTTTTCCACGATAATTTCACCCGTCAAGGAATACGGGACGAGTTCCAAACCGCGGGCGACGCACGTTTCGGCCACGATGCGGCCCATGCTACCCGGAATACCATTAACCATCACTTGTACGGACATAAAAACTCCTGTTTTTTTTAAACGCAAAAATAATTAAATACGCCACCTTTAATAATCGTATCAAGAAAAAAAGCGACTTAAAAGATTTAATGCCAATCTAGTCGCGCGTAATAAAATTTTTACGGTGTTTGCAGAAAATGGATAACATATGGTATCACAAATTGTGGGTGTAATTCCTTAAAATTATCATCCATGAAACGAAAAACTGATGAAGAACGTGCATTCGACAAAGCCCTCGCGCAAATTATCCTAGCACGGCGAGCGCAGTTGGACCTTTCACAGTTATACATCAGCATCAAATCCGGCATTTCAAGAATCACTATAGGAAAATGGGAAAGAGGTCTAAAAACGCCAGTAGCGTTCGACCTCTACAACGTTCTGAAAGTTCTTTACGACGACCCTTCGGACTTTTTGAGCGATCTTTTCAAGACCTACGAAAAGGATGCCTTGCCCATACGCGAAGCCGCCGACAAGAAAAAATACCTTGATTACATCAAGCAGACTAGCAAAAAAAAGAAAAACAACCCCAGCAAATAGCCGGCTGCGCTAAGCATTTTCGTCAAGCCAACGCTGCAAAATAATGGCTGCAGCCAGCTGGTCAATCACCGCCTTGTTCTTCTGCTTTTTCTTCTTGCTGAAATGCGAAGTCTTTTCCTGCGCCTGCACGCTCGAATACGATTCGTCCTGCGTGTAAACAGGAATCCCCGGAAAACGGAGCTTCAGGTCCTCGACAAACTTCTCCACCACAACGTTCTTGCCGTCAGTGCGGCCATCCGGATGATAGGGCATCCCCACCACGAATGCGTCAATCTTGTTTATCTTCACCAGTTCGTCTAGCCGGACAAACAAGTTTGTCGTCTTCTGGTCAATCGTCTCGCGGGAAAAAGCCATGCGCAGTTCGGAATCGGCAAATGCGACTCCAACACGATGTTCGCCATAATCAAGGGCCAGGTAATTCATAGTTGATTGCGGCTATGCCGCAGTTCTGAGTTCCTAGTTACGAGTTACAAGAAAAGGAATTATTGAATGCTGTTTTAATTTGAAAACACCAAAACAATATAACAAAATCGTGAAAAAGACGCAATAATCAACAACAGTTCATTTTTAAGTCTTTTTTTACATTTCATCGCCCGATTTTCTAGTAACTAAGAACTAGTAACTAGTAACTTTTGCTAAATTTCCCCCCACTATGAGCAATTTGAAGAACGATTTGTGGGTCGGCGTGGACGTAGGTTCCACCACCGTGAAGATTGCGGTCGTCGATCCCGAGACCAACAAGCTTTTGCACTACACGTACCAGCGCCACAACGCCATGCAGGCGAAAAAGGTCCACGAGGTCCTCAGGGAGGCGCACGGTCTTTTCCCCGACAAAAACTTTAGGGTCGCCTTCTGCGGTAGCGGAGGCCAGCCGTTCGCCGAGGCCACGCACGCCTTCTTCGTACAGGAAGTCGTCGCGAACGCCCTCGCCGTGCGCGCCACCTATCCCGAATCCAGGGTCGCCATCGAACTCGGCGGTCAAGACGCGAAGGTCGTTTTCTTCGAAAAAGACAAGACTACCGGCAAACTCATCGCATCTGACATGCGCATGAACGGCGTGTGTGCTGGCGGTACCGGCGCATTTATCGACCAGGTGGCGGAACTCCTCCGCATCAAGACCGAGGCCTTCGAAGGGTTCGCCAAGCGCGGCCAGAAGGTCTACGAGATTTCGGGCCGTTGCGGCGTGTTCGCGAAGACCGACATCCAGCCGATGCTCAATAACGGTGTCGCCAAGGAAGATATCGCCCTTTCGAGCTTCCACGCCATCGCGAAGCAGACCATCGGCGGTCTCGCCCAGGGTATGGAAATCAAGCCGCCCGTGATTTTCGAGGGTGGCCCGCTCACGTTCAACCCGACGCTCGTCCGCGCATTCAAGGAACGCCTGGGCATCTCCGACGAACAGGCCATCGTGCCGGAACACTCCGAAGTGCTCGTGGCCATGGGTGCAGCCCTCTCGCTGGGCTCCATGTTCGCAGGCCAGGAATGCCAGTACCGCATGGAAGGCTCGCTCGACGCGCTCGTGCACTTCAACGAGACCCGCCAGGCCGAAAACAAGGCCAAGGCCGCAGCCGACCTGTTCTTCAAGAACGACGCCGAATACAAGATGTTCCTCGAAGAACACAAGATGGCGGACAACCACTACCCGCAGCCAGCTTCGGGTTCTACCATCAACGCCTACCTGGGTATCGACGCCGGTTCCACCACCACGAAATTCGTGCTCCTCGACGAGCAGGACAAGGTGATCGACGGCTTCTACGCGAGCAACGACGGTGAACCACTCGCCGTCTTGAAGCGCGCCATGAACGAACTTGCCGACCGCTACGAAGAATACGGCTGCAAGCTCAACATCCTGGGCGTGGGAACCACCGGTTACGGTGAACAGCTCTTCGCGAAGGCCGTCCATGCCGACTACCATACCGTGGAAACGGTCGCGCACGCGAACGCCGCCCAGCGCCTCTGCCCCGACGTGAGCTTCATCCTCGACATCGGTGGCCAGGACATGAAGGCCATCTCCGTCCAGGACGGCGTCGTCACCGGCATCATCCTGAACGAGGCTTGCTCCTCGGGTTGCGGTTCGTTCATCGAGACCTACGCCCGCAGCCTCGGCATCCCGATGGAAAAGATCGCAGAACTCGCTTTCAACGCGAAGAGCCCCTCGCAGCTCGGCAGCCGCTGTACGGTGTTCATGAACAGTTCCATCATCACGGAACAGCGCGACGGCAAGCAGCCCGAAGACATCATCGCGGGTATCTGCCGTTCCATCATCAATAACGTCTTTACGAAGGTCATCCGCATCCGCAACCTGAACACCCTCGGCAAGAAGGTCGTGGTGCAGGGCGGTACCTTCAAGAACAACGCGGTCCTCCGCGCCTTCGAGCAGTACACCGGCCTCAAGCCCATCCGTCCCGAACGTCCGGGCGAAATGGGCGCTATCGGTATCGCGCTCCTCACCCGCAAGTTCATGGAAGAGCGCCGCAAGGAGAACCCGGAACTCAAGTCGAGCTTCATCGGGCTTGACGCCATGAGGACATTCAGCTGGCACAACCAGCCGGGCCAGCTCTGCCAGTACTGCACCAACCACTGCTCGCGCACCATCGTGACCTTCAGCGACGGCCAGAGCTTCGTCACCGGCAACCGCTGCGAACGCGGCGAAGTCACCGCCGACCCGAACGACCCGAAGACGAAGGCCCTCATCGCCGAAATCAACAAGAAGATGCAGTCCGTGCCCGACATGATCAAGCGCACGAACCAGCTCCTGGTGAAGGACTACGCCCCGGCCAAGCTCGTCGAGAACACGGGCAAGACCATCGGTATCCCGCGCGCGCTCGAATTCTGGGCATCCCTCCCCTTCTGGAAGGCTTTCTTCACAAGCCTCGGTTACACCGTCGTCGTGAGCCGCCAGAGCGACTACAAGATGTTCGAAGCGGGCCTCCACAGCGTGCCCTCCGACACGGTCTGCTTCCCGGCAAAGCTCGTGCACGGCCACGTGCTCAGCCTCATCGAAAAGAAGGTCGACCGCATTTTCTTCCCGATGATGATCGCCATCCCGAGCGACCACACCAAGTTTACCGCCACCTCCGTGTGCCCCGTGGTGCAGGCCTACCCGAACGTGTGCAAGAACACCGACGAGCCCGAAAAGAACTACGGCGTGCCGATGGACCAGCCGATTTTCCACTGGTTCAACACGAAGCTCCGCCGCAGCCAGACCGTCGACTGGTTCCACGAACACTGGAATCTCGACAAGAAGCTCCTGAACAAGGCCGTCGACGAAGGCGAAAAGGCCCTCAACAGCTACCGTACCACGCTCCTGGAAGAAGGCCAGAAGATTCTTGACGACGTTCGCGCGAAGAACACCTTCGCCGTCGTGATTGCGGGCCGTCCGTACCATGCGGATACGCTCATCAACCACAACATCGCAAGCCACTTTACCGCCATGGGCATCCCGGTGCTCACCACCGAATCGCTCCCGGGCGTGTACGACCAGGATGTGCCGAACCACACCCGTATCGAAATCAAGAACACGTTCCACCTCCGCATGATTGGCGCCACCATGATTGCGGCGAAGGACCCGAACATCGAACTTGCCCAGATCGTGAGCTTCGGTTGCGGTCACGATTCCATCTTGACCGACGAAATGATGCGCATGCTGCACCTTGATTCCAACAAGGAAATGCTCATGCTCAAGCTCGACGAAGGCGACGCCCGCGGCCCGGTGGGAATCCGCATCAAGAGCTTCATCGAGACGGTGAAGGCCCGCCGTGCGGCGAACCTCCCCGACAAGCCCGAAAGCAAGGAACCGCTGTACCATACGCCGTTCCTCCCCGAGGACAAGACCCGCCGCCGCATCTTGACGCCGAACCTCTCGCCCGCATTTACCGTGCTCGCGAGCGAATACATGAAGCGCGAAGGCTACATCGCCGAATACCTGCCCGTGGCCGACAAGAAGGCCATCGAGCTCGGCAAGAAGTTTGTCCACAACGATATCTGCTTCCCCTGCCAGGTGAACATCGGCGAAGCGCTCAAGTGGCTCGTCGATCATCCCAACGTTCCGCAGAAATCCGTCTCGATGTGCCTCGCGAAGAACTGCGAAAACTGCCGCGCCGTGCAGTACGCCGTGCTCGCCCGCAAGGCGCTCGACGAAGCCGGATTCAAGGACGTCACCATCATCACCACCGGTATCGACTACAAGGGCATGCATCCCGGCTTCCAGCTGGGCCTCGACTTCCGTCTCCACATGCTGTGGGGCCTCGTCACCATGGATGCCATCGAGACGATGTACCGCGCGGTTCGCCCCTACGAAGTCAACAAGGGCGAAACCCAGAAGGTTTACGATGAATGGATGCCGAAGGTGATCGCCGTTGCAGGCCACCTCACCACCTCTCAGCTGGTGCGCCCCTCCAAGCTCATCGAAGTCTTCGAACAGTGCATCGACGCATTCAACGCCATCGAGATTACCCCCGAACGCAGAAGGGGCATCCGCAAGCCTCGTGTCGCCGTGCTCGGTGAAATCCTCATGAACTACCACCCGAGTGCAAACGGATTCGTGGAAGAATACCTCATGAACAACGGGATGGAAGTCTACCTCCCCGGCATGACGGACTTCTTCCGCGTCGACGAAGTGGTGCGCAGCGAAAAGATCAAGCGCGGCTTCTCGGCGAACCCGCTCATGGACCGCGTGGAAGGCGGCGTGACGGCCAGGGTCTACACCCACGCCGTGGAAACCGCCCGCAAGTCCATGCACAAGTTCAAGCTCTATGAGCACCACGCCGACTGCTACGAACTGGTGAACTATGTCTCGGATATCATCGACCCGACATACAACACCGGCGAAGGCTGGCTCATCCCGGGCGAAATCCTGTACAACGCGCAGCACGGCGTGAACAGCTACATCATCCTGCAGCCGTTCGCCTGCCTTGCGAACCACATCAGTGGCCGCGGCCTCACCAAGGCCGTGAAGGAACGCTGCCCGCACATACAGATTTTGAGCCTCGACTACGATCCGGATACGAGTTTCGCGAACATCGAAAACCGTCTCCAGATGCTCATCATCAATGCGCGCGAACTGGAAAAAGCGAACCAAGCTTAAATGAAAGAACAAAAGTTATTGGTCATTAGTCACTAGTTCTTAGTTAGATAAAAGCGCCTTTGGCGCCTAGCTAAGTTCTATTGACCATTGACTAGTGACTAACAACTAAAGAAATAACACATGTTAAACGTCTCTAATGTCAGTCTTCAATACGGTAGCCGAGTCCTCTTCAAGGAAGTGAACCTCTCGTTCAAGCGCGGCAACTGCTACGGAGTCATCGGCGCGAACGGCGCCGGCAAGTCAACCTTCCTCAAGATCCTTTCGGGCGAACTCGAACCCAACACCGGCGAGGTCACCAAGGATCCGGGCGAACGCATCGCCGTCCTCAAGCAGGACCACTTCGCCTACGAACAGAACACCGTTCTCGAAACCGTGATGATGGGCTTCCCCGAGCTCTACGAACTCAGCAAGAAGCGCGATGAACTTTACGCCCTGCCCGAAATGACCGAAGAACAGGGCATGCAGGCGATGGAAATCGAAACCCGCTTCGGCGAAATCGGCGGTTACGAAGCCGATTCCAGCGCAGCCGTGCTCCTCAAGGGCCTCGGCATCCCCGAAGAATTCCACTACAGCCTCATGGCAGACCTCGACGGCGGCCAGAAAATCCGCGTCCTCCTCGCCCAGGCCCTCTTCGGCAACCCCGATATCCTCCTGCTCGACGAACCGACGAACCACCTTGACCTCGAAACCGTCGGCTGGCTCGAAGACTACCTCGAACGCTTCGAGAACATCGTCATCGTGGTGAGCCACGACCGTCACTTCCTCAATGCGGTCTGCACGCACACCTGCGATATCGACTACGGCAAAATCAACATCTACGGCGGTAACTACGAATTCTGGTACGCAGCTAGCCAGCTCGCCCAGAAGCAGCGCAAGGACCAGAACCGCCGCGCCGAAGAAAAGATTGAAGAATTGAAGGCGTTCATCCGCCGCTTCGCCTCTAACGCAGCCAAGGCCAAGCAGGCCACAAGCCGCAAAAAACTCCTCGACAAGATGACCGTCGAAGAAATGCCGGCATCGAGCCGCAAGTTCCCGTGGGTCAACTTCAAGATGGAACGCGAACCGGGCAAGATCGTGCTCGAAGTCAAGAACGCCGACATCGACGGTGGCGACGGCATCATCTGCAAGGGCCTCAACTTCAGCCTCAATAACGGGGACAAGGTCGCGCTCGTCGGTGAATACGACACGCTCAAGACGGCCTTCTTCCAGCTTATCGCCGAAGAGACGAAGGCTCCCGAAGGCGTGCTCAAGTGGGGCAACACCATCAGCTACAGCTACTTCCCGAAGAACAACGACGCCTACTTCGGCTGCGACCTCTCCCTCGTGGATTGGCTGCGCCAGTACAGCAAGGAACAGGACGAAACCTTCATCCGCGGGTTCCTCGGCCGCATGCTCTTCACCGGCGAAGAAGCCCTCAAGAGCGCGAACGTCCTTTCCGGTGGCGAAAAGGTGCGCTGCATGCTCAGCCGCATGATGCTCAGCAACGCGAACTGCCTCTTGCTCGACGAACCGACGGCACACCTCGACTTGGAAGCCATTACGGCCCTCAACAACGGCCTCACCGCATTCCAGGGCCCCATCATCTTCTGCTCGCAGGACCACGAATTTGTACAAACTGTCGCAAACCGTGTCCTCGAACTCACGCCGAACGGAGTGCTCGACCGCAGCATCACCTTCGACGAATGGCTTGAAAGCAAAAAAACGAGGAAAAAGTAAAAAAACGTCCGGAACGATTGCTGTTCATCGCCTGTTTTTTGCACATAAATCAGCTATATGGCCCTTCATCCAGAAGGGCCTTTTTTTGGGCTTGGAAAAATATATTTTACTCGCAAAACAATAAAAAGGAGAACTTCATGACAGCATTTATTCGAACTCTCGTAGCCATCGCTGCCATATTTACCGTTAGCACTTTTGCCGCAGAAAAGGTCTATATGCCTCCCGTCGGCACCACCAATATCCACAACGACTACGGTATCGCCGCCCAGAAATTGATGAAGACCTATATCGAAGACGACGGACGTTTTGTCCTTATCGTAGGTACCGCAAGCGACAGCGTCGACATCGGCAATTTCGAAACTGTAAAGAAAAAGGCCACGGAAAAGGGATGCTCCAAGATTCTCATCGCCGAATTCACGCGCCTGGGCGAACACGTCATCCTCTCGTTCAAGCTCTACAACACGAGCAACGAATCGCCCATCTGGCAAGACCGCATGAAGGCGGCCAATCCCGACGATTTCGACCCCATCATCCAGCGCATGGCGCGCACCGTCGGCACTAAGGAAAAAGCCACAACCAACCAAGACATCTACAACGTCACCGAACAAGAGAACAAGCGTCGCAAGCACCTGAAGGCGTACTCCTACTTCGGCGTCGGACTCGGCGGCATGCTCCCGCTCTCCCCCTCCGTCGAAATGGTTCCCGGCATAGACATCTTCGGCATGTACGACACCCAGAGTTTCCTCATCGGCCTCGACGTGAGTCTTCGCGGCATCGACGAGCAATCCAGCTACGTCTACGGAGACTTCGAGATTTCAGCCTACTACGCCTTCGGTCGCAAGTTCATCGCCCCCTATCTCGGTGCCGGCATGAACTACGCCGCAGTCGAATACACCTCTGAAGTCTCCCATTCGAACATCGTGGAAGAATACGATCGCTCCACCAACAACATCAGGACAACGACCCGCACGGAAAAAGAATCCTACACGGATTCGAAATCCGGTATCGGCGCCTTTGTCGGCGGCGGCCTGATGTTCAACCGCGCAAGCAACATCGTCCTCTTCCTCGAGGCGAAATACTTCGTGAACTTCTTCAAGCTCACGGAAGCCAAGCGCGAAGTTTCCAACGAGCAGTGGAACGATTACTATTTCAACAACATCGACCTGCCCAGCGAATCCAACAAGCTGCTCCAGGGCTTCATGTTCAACCTCAAGATCGGTTACGGCTTCTAGGGTTTGACGCATGCGTATCGCTGCAATCGCCATAATTTCGGTAGTCGCGCTCTCGCTTAGCGGGTGCTACCTGAGCCGCACGCACCTGCACACGACCGACGGCCAAAGCTACCAGATTTACGGTAACGGCGTCCTGCTCTGCGAAGACAGCCAGGACTGCTCCATAACCCAACATGGAGTGCCACACCGCATAGAACTCGAGGCCGTCAAGAACGGAACCGTCGTAGGCAAAAAGACGATCAGGCGCCAAATCACAACGGAATCTTTCCTCTGGGGATTCGCAACGTACTTCACCTCTCTTTACATATACCAGGCCTATCCCAAAAATGTTTACATCCCTGTCGATTACAATAACGAAATCGTGAACGGCGCAATCACCGAAACCAAGACCGTCGACTGGAGCAAGTCCCCGTTCGAGAACGGCAACAGCGCCTGGGATGCCGTTTCGCAGCCGGAGAATGTACCAGAAAAACAGCCGGAACCCCAAGTTCAAGTCGCACCACCGGTCATGCCGGAATATTAAGCGTTTGCGGGCTATTTTTTTTGCCCGCAGCCGCCGTTTCTAGTTGACAACAAGTGAAATATTTTTATATTTGGCACGTAACCAAAAGGACGTAGTAGATGTTGAATCGAAAGAATATCATTCTTATTGCCATCGGCGTTTTACTGCTCGTCATCGGGTTCCTCTGCCTCGCCACAGGCCCCGCAGACAATCCGGTCAGTCTCACGGTTGCACCGATTATCCTGGTAATTGCCTACATGGTCGTGATTCCCATCGGAATCCTCTTCACCGGCAAAAAGCAGGACAAGCAGGAGTAAAATCCCGGGCGATTAGCTCAGTTGGTTCAGAGCGTCTGCCTTACAAGCAGAATGTCAGCGGTTCGAATCCGTTATCGCCCACTACCGAAAATCGGAAACGATTTGGGGTGGTAGCTCAATTTTGGTTAGAGCACCGGCCTGTCACG
>NZ_JAFZKX010000069.1 GCF_017551775.1 Fibrobacter sp.
TTAACCACGCTGGTTGACCTTGTCGCCGTACTTCTTGATGAGTTCTTCCTGGATGTTGCGCGGCACCGGAGAGTACTTGCAGAATTCCATGGTGAACTCGGCCTTGCCCTGAGTCATAGAGCGGAGGTCGGTAGCGTAACCGAACATTTCGGAAAGCGGAACTTCGGCGGTGATGGTGGTCGTACCGAGTTCTTCGCTCGTACCAGTGATGGTACCGCGACGCTGGGAGACGTTACCCACAACGTTGCCCTGGAATTCGGTCGGGGTGGCGATTTCGACCTTCATGATCGGTTCGAGGATCTGGGCGCCAGCCTTGGCGAAAGCTTCGCGGAAGGCCATACGGGCACAAATCTGGAACGCCATGTCAGAGGAGTCCACCGGGTGGAACGCACCGTCCTGAACTTCCATTTCGATACCCACGACCGGGAAGCCGATGAGGGAACCGGCCTGCATGCAGCTCTGGAAGCCCTTGTCGCAAGACGGGATGTATTCCTTAGGAATACGGCCGCCGACGACGGAGTTCACGAAGTTGTAGACCTTTTCGGAGTCGCCTTCGACAGGCATCGGGCGCATCACGCCGGACATCTTAGCGAACTGACCCGAACCACCGGTCTGCTTCTTGTGGGTGTATTCGAACTTGGCTTCGCGAGTGATGGTTTCGCGGTAAGCAACCTGCGGAGCACCAGTCTGGACGTCGACCTTGTATTCGCGGCGCATACGTTCGATGTACACGTCGAGGTGAAGTTCGCCCATACCCTTGATGATGGTTTCGCCGGATTCCTTGTTGACTTCCACCTGGAACGTCGGGTCTTCCTTGGTGAAGCGGTTGAGGGCCTTGGACATGTTGTCCAGGTCGTCACGGTTCTTGGCTTCGATAACAAGTTCGATAACCGGGTTAGGAACGTGCATGGAAGTCATGTTGTAGTGGTTCTTGCCGTCGGTGAAGGTCGTACCGGAAGCACAGTCGATACCGAACAGTGCAACGATGTCGCCAGCGCCGGCTTCGGTGATGTCCACCATTTCGTCAGCGTGCATACGCACGAGACGGCCCACGGACACCTTCTTGCCGGTGGCCATGTTGGTGATCATGTCGCCCTTCTTGAGGGTGCCCTGGTACACGCGGATGTAGGTGAGCTGGCCGTAGCGGTCGTTCACGAGCTTGAACGCGTAGCAGACGAGCGGTTCGTTGTCTACGCTCTTGAGCACGACTTCGGCTTCGTTGTTGTCGAGGTCGAGGGCCTTGTTTTCAACGTCGGTCGGGCAGGGGAGGTAGTCGATAACACCGTCGAGGAGCTTCTGCACGCCAATGTTCTTGTGGGCGGAACCCATGAACACCGGGGTGATTTCGAGGCGGATGGTGGCTTCGCGGATGGTCTTCTTGATGAGGGCCTTATCGATATCGTCCACACCGTACTGGCCTTCCATGGCCTTTTCCATGATCTCGTCGCTGTAGTCAGCGCAGCAGTCGATGAGCTGGGTGCGGTAGTCGTTAGCCTGGTCGACGAGTTCGGCCGGGATTTCCTTTTCGATCATGTCGTCGCCGTTGGCGCCTTCGAAGTAGTAGGCCTTCATTTCGACGAGGTCGACCACGCCCTTCAGTTGGTCCTCGAGACCGATAGGAATCTGCATGACGCAGGGCTTGTGGTTGAGCTTTTCCTTGAGCATGACGGCCACGCGGAGCGGGTTTGCACCGGAGCGGTCGCACTTGTTGACGAACACGACGCGCGGTACGTGGTAGCGCTTCATCTGGCGGTCAACGGTAATAGACTGGGACTGGACACCTTCGACGCCCGTGAGCACCAGGATGGCGCCGTCGAGCACGCGGAGGGAACGTTCCACTTCGATCGTGAAGTCGACGTGCCCCGGGGTATCGATGATGTTGATGGAGTCGGCTTCGCCGGACTTGGTGTGGGTCCAGTTTGCGAAGGTGGCGGCGGACTGAATCGTGATGCCGCGTTCGCGTTCAAGTTCCATGGAGTCCATCGTGGCACCGACGCCGTCCTTGCCACGGACTTCGTGAATAGCGTGGATACGCTTTGTGAAGTAGAGGATACGTTCGGTAAGAGTGGTCTTACCGGAGTCGATGTGGGCAGAAATACCAATATTTCTGTGCTTTTCAATGTTTTTCATATTTTGTTCCACTAATGGAGTTGATGTTATTGAAGTTTGGGCGCAAATGTAGAAAAATTCAGGGGGTATTCAAGGGGCTATTGGCCGCTTTGGGGGCGTTTTGCATGCTTGAAAACTACGATTGTGATAATTATCGCGGCAAAGGCTATGGCAATCCAGCAAAAATAGCTGGTATCGGTCATCCAGGGGCCGTTATTCATAAAGAAACGTTGGGCTACCGGAGTAAAAAAATCCCCCTGTTCCAGGCTTTCGGTAAAGCCGTCCACGTTAATGGTCATGTAGAAGTGTGAAAGGATTAGCTGCGAGATTACTGTAAAGAATGCCGCTTTGGGGGCAAAATTGGCCTTGTCGAGGACGGAACCGAGTGGAACGAGCAGGAGCGGCAGGAGGGGGGCGATGTGCCTTCCTTCGCTGTCCAGCGCAAAGAAAATGAAAAAAAGTAGCGCAAGGGCGTGTCCTGGCGATTTTTCCATGAATTCCTTGACGAAATCCCTGGCAAAAATAAGGAGAAATACAGGCAGAAGCCCCCAGTAGACAAAATGGCCAACGAACGTGATGAGGGGAAACTTGAGGGGCCTTGCGATGACCTGGAGCAGGAACAGCTTCCCGTCGAAGAAGAATTCTTCGTTCGCAAAAATTCGCAGTATCGCCGAAATGGAGACGATACAGATGGTGATGCCGATGGCCGGTCGCAGGCGGAATGATTTAAGAACGTCGGTGAGGGTATAGGGGAATGGCGGTAATTTTTGTGTGGAGGCGACGAGCCAGCCGCAGACGACAATGGCGACCAGACTGAAAATAATAAGACTGGGCTTGGGACTTGTAAGCAGAAGCCCGTTTAGGCATGCCTCTTTGTGCAGAATGAACGAAAGAGCGACGAGTGCTATGGCGGGTACGGCGTATGCGAAGGGGAGCAGCCTGAAAAATCTTGCGTAGAATGGTCCGGGCGCACTTGCCAAGTTGCCTTTGTTTTGGAAGATGATCAGGGGAATCATTACGTAGGTGACGGTGGGCCAAGTGACAAGGCCGAGGAGGGATATGGCGAAGGCTGTGGCGTTTTTTCCGGTTAGAAAGACGTAATACGATACTAGGGCGATGGTGACGGCGAAAGCATCTGTCTGGAAAGGTTCAAAACTGTTGTCTTTGAGGACGGCAAAGTTGAAAAAGAATAGTGAAAAGAGGATGACCTTCGTGACGCTTTTCCAACCCTTCAGTTTGGCCAACTTGAAGAAGAATAGAACTTGAACGGCCAAGTTCAAGAAATGGCAAACGACCATCCCGGCCATCATGTGGGTGTTGTCCAGCGGGATTCCCGCTAGATTATATACCATATTCATGAGGCAGAATGGGAAAATGCGCTGGATGCGGAAACTGTCGTAGCCGACGGTGAAAATGTCCGTAGAGAAATTCCTGAAAACTTCGCGGTAGAAGGCTCCGTCAAAACCGGCCCCGTTGTTTACGGGAATCTGCTCCGCGTAAAATGAGAATGCGAATAAGGCGAACAGCAAAAATACCAGGAGCGAGGTGGCTTTCTGGCTAAAAA
>NZ_JAFZKX010000070.1 GCF_017551775.1 Fibrobacter sp.
ACCACTTGCCAGCTGCACATGCGCAAGTTCAAGGATGGCGACACCATCGTGATCGAACCGTGGCGCGCCGCCGCATTCCCGGTTATCCGTGACTGCGCCGTCGACCGTACCGCTTTCGACCGCATCATCGCCGCTGGCGGCTTTGTTTCCGTCAACACCGGTGCTGCTCCCGAAGCTTCCACGATTCCCGTGCCCAAGGCTGATGCCGACCGCGCCTTCGACGCTGCCGCCTGTATCGGTTGTGGTGCCTGCGTGGCCGCCTGTAAGAACGCTTCTGCAATGCTCTTCGTCTCTGCTAAGGTTTCTCACCTCAGCTTCTTGCCGCAGGGCAAGGTCGAAGCCAAGAAGCGCGTGCTCGCCATGGTCGCCCAGATGGACAAGGAAGGATTCGGCAACTGCACGAACCTTTACGAATGCCAGGCTGCATGCCCGAAGGGTATCACCGTGGATTACATCGCCAAGATGAACCGCGAATACCTCGGCGCTACTGTTACCTACGCCGAAAAGGTTTACGGAAAGGATTAATTTCCGGCATTGTCATCCTGGAGGGGCGAAGCCCCGATAGGATCCAAGGCATTAAAAAAGGACCGCAGCAATGCGGCCTTTTTTTTTTGACAAATTATAAACTATCTTTATAAACATCTCAAAGAATATTATGAAGGAGATAAAAATGAGGTATTTTATTTGTTTGCTTGTTTCTGCTGCCGTTTTTTATGCGTGTTCTAGCGATGACGGCTCTAGCGTCAACGAAAACGAGGGATATTCCGAAAACAGCGGATTTCAATATGTGAATGTCGATAAAGACAATCATGTGATTATGATCAGAACGGAAGCCACGACCAAAGCGTATTGTGTTTTGAACAAAGGCGCCTTTACGTGGAGTGAACTTTCCTATCCGTCATACGACGAAATGGATCCGTCCATCTATGAAACCCGCGGCGACACCCTTGTCGTCTATTTCAACGGCAATACTGACGATCCGCACTATTACATTGGCGGTTCTACCGAAAAAATTTACGGCAAGTGGAAGAAACTTGAATGTGGCGAATACAATGGCAAGCTGCTTTGCCTCGACGATGATATTCGCGAATTCGATGAACAGTATAGTGAAACGATTCTGACTATTTCGGAAAATAAGTTCCAAGAAGAAGTCGTATATAAACCGGCTTATTTCAAAAATGACGATTACATGAATTCGATGTTTGTGCATTACCTTTATGGTTCCATTCAGAACGGCGAGATTGTGGGAGGGACTGTTTCGCTCAAAGACCTGTTAGAACCTGCACAAGAGTCTTATATAAAGAATGATGAAGAAATGCTTGACATTGAGGTTTTGGAATCGTCTAAAACTGAAAAGAAATTCAAGATGAAAGACAAGGAATTTGTGTTCAAGGTGACGAAAGCCGAACGAGATTCGTTGGACTACACGCTTGCTGTCAGCCTGACCTCTGGAGACAAGGGTTGTTCTTACGAAGAACGGCAGGTGAATGTCACGAAGGATAATTGCAAGGACCTGACCACGGACGGCTTGCGCAACTATGACGAAGAACGCGATTTCCAGGATTCGCTGTACATCCGGGGAACAGTCGTGTTTGCAAAGGGCGCCCGCGAATTTGGCGAGTGCCTTGCTGGACTGTAGCTCCATGCCCGCCTAGAATTGTACTCGTGCCATAGCGCTGAAATTGCGCCCCTTTTCGGGCATTACGGATTTCAGGCGCGAAAGGTGGTTGCGTACATCGGCGTCGAAAATGTTGTCGGCGCGGAATACGAGGCTGTATTTCGCAAGTGCGAGCTCCCAGCGGATTTCTAGCACGGCTCCCGTGGTGAAATAACCGGGAGTCGGCTCTTCGTAAAGGTCTACGAAGTTCTGCGCGAGCGCGAAGTCACAGTAGGCGGAGGCTTGCAGGTGTTCCCAGATGTAGCCCAACTCACCGTGGAACTTGAACGGGGGAATCTGCGGCATGTCGCCCCAGTCCCCGTCGCGGAAAATACCGCGCACGTAGCTCGCCGCCGCGGAGGCACGGAGGCCCAGCTCTGCGACTGTCTGTACCGAGGCGCTCGCGCCAAAGAGCAGGGCCTCGTCGCCCCGCACTTGGTATATGGGCAGGAGTTGTGACCAGTTTGTGTCCCCGGATGCTCGCGGGGCGAGGTGGTTCAAGAACCACGTGCCGTGCGCGGCCGCTCGCCACGAAAGCAGTTCCCCGTAGGAGCGGTATTCTATTTCCGCGCCATACCCGCTTTCTGCGTCGAGCTTGTGATTTCCGCGTTCGTAGGTGTAGGCCGCCAGATGCGGTCCCTGGTTGTAAAGTTCCTCGATGGTGGGGGCCCGCGTCGTCCTGAATACGTCAAGCGTCAAGAATTTGCCGACGCCGACCCTCTGCGAAAATTCCGCTTCGAGCGCCCACAATGCGAAATTGCGGTCTTCTATCGCGTCCTTGTCGGCGACGACGCTTTCGCGCGGGCGGAAAAACGCTCCTCCGAACCTTCCTGAGAAAGTCATCTCGAGGCCGCGCCACCCACCCGCGCTTGCAATCGCGAAAAGCGAGGCCCCGTACGAGCGGGTCGGTGGCGTGAATACGTAGCCGCCCATCTCGACCGAACGGGAGTCGAATTCCGCCCCGATGCGCACGCCGAAAAGGGGGCCAAGATTCGCCATGATCTTTTCCAGACGGAGATCCTCTTGATTCACGGCGAACTCGGCCCCCACGGTTTCCCCCTCGAATTCCTTGTGATGGTAGCGGTTGATACGTAAAGTCACGTCCAAGGTATCGTGCATTGCGCCCGATGGCAGGTAGAGCCCGCGCAGGGTCAGGTCGTGTTTCCATAAACTGATGTCCACCCCGTTCGGGTGGCCTCCGATAAAACCTCCGGGAATGCCATAGTCGCTGTCGAACCAGCGGTAAGATGCTCCCAGCCGGAATTGTCCGATTCCGTAAGCGGCTCCCACGGCGCCGCTGCCGTTTTCGATTTGCGTGTTTTTGAGCTTGCCGTCCGGCGTCTGCATGTCGCACATGCGTCGCCCCGAAAGTTCCCCCTTGACCGAGAGCCCCATCGCATAGGCGTTTGCGCCTACGGCAGTCGCGTATCCCGGTTGTCCGCTTTCTGCATACCACGTCACGTAACCGTGAAAAAGCGAATCGCTGAAGGGGATGTCCTTGCGTTCCACCTGCACCACGCCACCCGCGGCAGAATAGGAATGCAACAAAATGTGCGGCCCGCGCAGTACGCGGAGTTTCTGTGCCGTCAAGACTTCCGATGCCACGGCATGGTCGGGCGATGTGGCGCTCATGTCGCCGCTGATGGAGCCGTCTTCCGTCACTTCCACGTGGCTCCCCGAAAGTCCCTTGATTACGGGCCGCGCCGCCGCGGGCCCCATGGAACGTATCGCCACGTCGGGCTCGTTCCGGATAGTCTCTGCTATTGTCGTCGAAATTTCGCGTTCCAGTTTTCCGTCTTTCAAATCGTCGTCTTCGCGCAAGCCTTCCATCAGTGTCTGCGTCTGGATTTCGGCTTCGACCGTAGAACTTCCCAAATCCTGTATGAATTCCTGTGCAAAAGCAAAAGGAAGGAAGCCTCCCGAAAGGAGGCTCCCTATGGCTACCTTCAAAAGGCTAGTCTTCATCTTCGTCTTCCTGGAAGGGGCATTCTTCCGCCTTCAGGGCCTTGTCTACGACGACGCGAATTTCAGGCGTGCGTGCGTCGGCATGGTCGTGGTGGTTCACCTTCAAGATAAGCGTCGTTTCGCCTTCCTTGAGTCCCTTGAGGTGGAATCCCCAGCCGCCTTCCCAGTGGATGTCGAGAATCTTCTTGTCGCCGACATCCCAGCCGAGGGAATGTTCGTCATCCTTCGGGCCGGCCACTTCTTTCTTGTTCTCGTCCAGGAATTTCACGTGGATGTGTTCGCTCATGCAGTTCGCGTTCACGTGGAGCGCTTTGAGGCTCGTATCGGCCTTGCCGCGGTACACGCTGTAGGCGAGATCCCATTCGGACCAGTAGAGGTTCCAGCCTTCGACTTCGAAATGTTCGTGCTGTTCGGTAGAGACGCTGTTCTTGTCACCGCATGCGGAGAAGAACGCGCAAAGGACAATGCCGAGGAGGGCAAGGGAGATTGTCTTGATCATTTTCATTTTAATACTCTTTTGGTTTGCCGTCGTATGGCGGCAGTTTACAGGCAACAAGCCTATCCGCAAATGTCGTGGCGGATAACGCGGTTAAAACGCCTTGCGGTTTTTCGCGAGGCAAAAAGCAGGATGTTGCGATTGAAGTTTTTGCAGGCTAGGCGAAAAATGCCGGAGGCCCGCGCGGCCTGTAAAGATTAAAATGGGAATCCGCCCTGCGGGTGCCGCATGCGCCCGTGAGGACGAAGAGCACCGCCCAAAATACGGTAACTTGCGGCGTGAAGTCGTTGAATTCAAGACCGTCCTGCACCAGCGCGCAGACCGGGCATTCGTCATGCTCGTCAAAATCGTCGTGATGGTGCTGCGCGATGGCCAGGAGGCCCGCGACCATGAGCGATACGATTATGGTCTTGAAAAGTTTCACTGCGGAATTACTCGTTTGTCATTTTGGCTTTGCGGATGATGGGGTAGGAGATGTCCTCTTCCCCCTCTTCCACGACATAGTCGAAGTCGCCGGTAATGGTGATTTCGGTGCCTTCGTCGGGGAATTCGTCTGGGTACTTATGGGGTTTCTCGAGCTCGAACGCGAGCCCCTGCGAACAGCAGGCGAGCGCATCCGCGATAACGCAACCGAAGAACCGCGTTTTGGTGGCGTCGTCGTAGTAACTCGAAAAGACGCCTTTCATCTTGATGCGCTTCCCGACGTATTTGCCGGGATGCATTACCATTTGGTAAACCTGCGCATAGACCATGGTGCCGCTCATGCGGGTGAGGTCGATATCTACGGGCCTCGCGAAAGTCTGCGCTGCAAGTGCGAAAATAGCCAGGAATGCGATTGCCTTGGCTTGGATATGTTTGTACAATCTAGTTACCGCCGTTTCGTGCAATGCCTATCAAATAGAACAGGCCGAATGCTACGATATCCGCCGCCACGATGGTGGAACCCACGGGGGTCCCTGCGAGAATGGCAATCACGATGCCGATGAGCGAGCAGATTACCGAGATGGTCGCTGCCGCGATTGTCACCGAGAAGAAACTCTTGAATGTACGCATGGCCGAAAGCGCCGGGAAAACCACGAGGGCCGACACCAGGAGGGCGCCCACAAGGTTCATGGCGAGCACGATGATGACGGCAACGATGACCGCGATTAACAGGTTGAAAATCGTGGTGTTGACGCCCGTGGCGCGTGCGAAATTCTCGTCGAAGGTGATGGTGAATATCTTGTTGTAGAACAGTATAAAGCAGAAGATGACTATGCAAGAAAGTACGATGCACAGGTAGACTTCTTCCGCCTTCAAAGTGAGAATCGATGTGGAACCGAAAAGCGTGGTGCAAACGTCGCCCGAGATGTTCGCCGACGTCGAGAAAATGTTCATCAGCAGATAACCGATGGCGAGCGCCCCGACCGACACCATGGCGACTGCGGCGTCACCCTTGATGCGTGCGTTTTTCCCGGTGCAGAGCAGCAGTACGGCGACGGCTATGGTCACGGGCAGAATCAGCAGCATGTTGTTCGAAAGCTTCAACACCGATGCGATGGCGAGCGCGCCGAAGGCCACGTGCGAAAGGCCGTCACCGATATAGGAGTAGCGCTTGAGTACGAGCGTCACGCCCAGGAGCGACGAACAGAGTGAAACGAGCACGCCCACGATAATCGCATAGCGCACGAAGGGAAAGTCCATATAGAACGAGAGCTTTTCGATAAGTTCCGGCATGTTATTTCCCCTTCACGGAAATCTGGTCGAAGTTCATGACGCGAGTGGCGTCGCCCAGGGCGGAATCCACGTCGTGGGTCACCATCACGATGGTCATTCCCTTCTTGTGCAGGTCCTTGATGACGCGGTACATCGTTTCCGAAGATTCGGGATCGAGGCCGGTGACGGGTTCATCGAGGAGGAGCAGACGCTCTGCGGCACAGAGGGCCCGGGCCAAAAGCACGCGCTGCTTTTGCCCCCCCGAAAGTTCGCGGAAGCACGACTTGCGCAAACTTTCGGTGCGGGTCAGCGCCATGCATTCCATGGCGCGGTCCCGCTGGGCCCGTCCATAAAACGGGAGCAGGCGGTGCTTGCCTTGGAATGCCGACAGCACGATCTCTTCGACAGATGCCGGAAAATCCTTCTGAACTACCGTCATCTGTGGCAGGTAACCGATTTCACTGCGCTTCAGGCCATCGCAGAACTCGATGCTGCCCGATTTGGGCGAAAGCAGGCCGGCGATTCCGCGGAGGAACGTCGTCTTGCCGGATCCGTTGCGGCCGATGATGCAGAGGTAATCCTCCACGTTCACTTCGTAGTCCATATCGCGGATTAGGTCCTTGCTTCCGTAGCCGAGGGTCAGCTGGCGGCATTTGATCAGAGGGATTAGTTCGTTCATATTATATAGAGATTCCCTTCGGGCTGGCTCAGGGAACTTTGCGTAAGGTCGCTGAGCCTGCCGAAGCGATGTTTTATTTTAATGCCTTTTTCAGAATTTCAAGATTTGACCGCATAATGGACAGGTAACTGACGCCGGCTTTTATCTGGTCGTCCGTCACCGACTGCATCGAATTGAGCGTCAGGATTTCGGCTCCTTTGGAGTTCTTGCTCGCTTCGAGGACGGTGCGGGCGATTTTCGTGTCGCTTCCTTCAATGGTGAGAATGGCGGGCAGTTGTAGAGAATCCATCTTCCCCGCAAGGAACGCAACCGTCTCAAAGCTCGCCTCGCTCTCGGCGGAACACCCAACAAACGCGGCATAATACTTAATACCGTAATCATCCACCAGATAGCGAAACGGGAAACGGTCGCCGAACAGGATAGTTTGGTGGGTCGCCTCGCCAACGGCATCGGCATATTCGTCGTCAATTTCGTTCAGCTTGACGGTATAGTCGGTTGCGTTCGTTCTGTATGTTTCGGCATTTGCGGTGTCGATTTTGACCAGGGCTTTGACGATGTCCACGCCAACCAGGTATTTGGCCGCTACCAGCGAAAGCCAGATGTGCTCGTCGTTTTCCATCTCTTCCTCTTCATCGTGATGATGGTGTCCTTCGGCGTGCTCATGGTGCTCGTCTTCGTGCTTTTCGGCATGTTCATGATGTTCGTGTTCATGCTCTTCGGCCTCTTCGCCATGTTCGTGGTGGTGCTCCTCAGCCTGCATGCCTTCCACGATTTCTTCTTTCTTGACGTGGTCGCCGAGAGCCTTCATCAGGTTCAACGCAATACGCCCATCTTTCGGGGTTGCCGCAAGCGCTTTCTCGATCCATTCGTCGGATTCTCCGCCCACGTAAACAACGAGGTCGGCCTTGGCGATGGTCGCGATGTCCTGGGCAGACGGCTTGTAGCTGTGCAAATCGGTGCCGTTCTTGATGAGCAGTTTCAGATCCACGTCGTTTATGCGCTCGCCCAAAATGTTCTTGATCCAGTCGTATTGCGGGTAGATGGTCGCGACGATGGAAATCTTTTTCTGGGAAGAATCCTTCTTTCCGGATTCCGTCCCGCAAGCGGACAGCATAAACGCTGCCCCAAAAATCAAAAATGCAAGGAATGCAATTTTTTTCATGTAAAGTCCCTTGTCCTCATGGACAAATGTTGTTGATGTTGGTTCGCGGCTTGGAGCCGCTCGTCGTCTTGGGGCGGCGCACATCAATTCAGCAACAGGACTTTTTGCGAAACGAGGGTGGAGGTCCGCGTTTCCGGGAACTTGACGCGGGGTAGCCTGAAGAAGACTCCGCTCAGGGCGAGCTCGAAAGGCTCGACGACCAGTTCCATGCAAACCGAAATAAGCTCGAGGCAGCGGTGTATGTGGTGGCAAACATGGCAGTGTTCGCCATGGCAATGGTGTTCCAGGTGCCGCGACACGTAAAGCGATGCGAGTACCACCAGCAATCTGCCGAACAATGCCTTAACCATGGCGCATGCGCCTCCGCGGTTGGGGCTTCTTTGTGGCGATGGAACATTCGGCGCAGCGGCCGAGCAGAACCGATTGCTGCTGGTCCAGTTCGAATCCCTTGATGCGCTGGACGGAGAGGAGCAGCATCTTGAGTGCCGGACCGTCGAGATGGAAAAACTTGCCGCAAATTTTGCAGACCATGTGCATTTTCGCCTGGCACCTGCCCGGTCCCGTGTAGCGGTACTGGAGTTCCTTGTTCTCCTCCGCGCCGACGATTTGCACGAGGCCCGCTTTTTCGAGGCGGGAGAGGTTGCGGTAGATGGTGCTCAGCGAGACGGAGGGAAGGTTCTTGGCGATATCGGACGCCTTGAAAATCCGGTCAGGATTTTCGACCATGTAGTCCATGATGACTTGCCTAGTCTGAGTCTTGTATTCCATTTCGCCTCTGCGAATGAACCGGACTGTCCCTCCCGGAACGAATTTGCAATTCATTCGCAAATTCAAATATAGCATAAAAAAGCCGCCGCGTCAATGCGGCGGATGGCCCGTTTCGGGTGAAAAACGGCTAAAACAGCATTTTTACGCCGATGCCGATGAGGATTACGCCCGCGAAAATTTCGGGAATTTTCGTCTTGAAGCGCTTGGCGGTATGCCGGCCGATTTCGTACCCGATAACGCCCATGGCGAAACTTGCAAATGCGATTGCGGAGGTGGCGAGCACCATGTTCGCGTTTATGAAGGCGAAGGAGATTCCTACGGCGAAGGCGTCGATGCTTGTCGCGACCGAGAGGAGCAGGATGTTTGTTATGGTGAGGTTCTTGGCCGCAATTTCTTCACCTTCCTTTTCTCCGGCGTCCCCGCGTACGGCGCCCCATATCATGCGGAGCCCGAGGACGCAGAGGATGGTGCAGGCGATGGGCGTGGCTACAGAACTGAACCAGCGTTCGGCGAAACTCCCGAGAAAGTACCCGATGAGCGTCATGCCGCCCTGGAAAACGCCGAAACTGACTGCCTGGAGCATTGCCCGGCTATAACGGATGCCCGACTTGGAGAGCCCCGTGGCGATGGCGACCGCGAAGCAGTCCATGGCTTCGACGATTGCGACTATTATTATTTCTATGATGCCCATTTTTCAGCGTTTTTTTTATCTTGCGTGCGCAAAAATAGAAAAAAAACGGGTGCCGGATGTTGTTTTTATCACGTTTTCGGCTTCTTTTGGCCTCTTTTGGGGCTTTTGACGACAAAAAAGCTTATTTTATTAAAAAAGCGGAGGTACCCTATGAAACAGTATTGCATTCTGCCGATGGCCTTGTTGCTCGCCTGTTCCATGGCGTTTGCCCAGGCCGAAAATACCGGGTCTGCCGAAAATGCGGTGCAGGGAACCCTGGTCGAACAAAACGGTGTTCAGTATTTGATGGTGCCTGCGGCAGATGGCGGGCAGCCTGTCTACTATGAAGTCCAGACGGTGACCGACGGGGAGGCCATACCGGAGGGTACCCAGCAGGTCTTCTACGTCGAAAACGCTCCGGCTGATCCTGCGGACGCGCCGGTTGTTACCAATGACGACGCGCAGGCGGTAGAGCCTAAGCCCGAAAAGAAGGAATCCTGGAAGGAGGCTTGGCGGAAACGTCGCCACAATGTCAGCTTTTTTGTTGGCTTTTTCCCGGTGACCGCCTTGATCGATATGTTCGCCAAGGATGTGGACGGTGGGGATGCGGATGAGGGTGTCCTCGCTTATTCCATTAGCTATGGCTACGAGTTCTTTTACTTGTTAGAAACCGGCCTCATGGTCGATTATACGACTGTCGGGAAGAAACCCGTGGTTTCGATTATCCCGAGATTCAAAGTGAATTATCTGAATTTTAAATATATCAGATTGTATTCGTATTTGGGAGTGGGCGTTATAATCTGGTCCGAAGGCGCGATGTACATGTTCAACGGCGCGATACTGGGTATTGAACTGGGGACGCCCGTATCCGGCTTTGCGGAATTCGGCTGGGGACAGGTCGGCATGTTCACGGTGGGCTTGAAGATCGCGTTCTAGCCCTGAAGCCTGTCGAACTTTTCAAGCGTCACTTCGCGCTCGTTCTCCGATACGATTTCGATGCTAATCTTGTGCGTTATGTCGCCCGTTTCGCCCTCGAGGCGTTCGGGCCATTCTATTAGGCTGATTCCCTTCGCGAGGTAGTCGTGGTCGAACCCGACTTCGTAAAGTTCCGTTCCGGGTTCGAGGCGGTACAGGTCGAAGTGGAAAATGGTCGGGTCGTTCGGGTATTCGTGCAGAATGGTGTAGGTGGGGGAGCAGACGGCGCCGTCGAAGCCGAGCCCCTTGCAGATGCCGCGGCTCATCACCGTCTTGCCGGCTCCGAGGTTGCCGTATAGCGCAACCATGTCGCCCGCCTTGAGCGACTTGCCGAATTCAACGGCCCAGTTGTATGTCTCTTCTTCGCTGTTGAACCTCATTGCTTCTTTCCCGCAATAAACATCCTGCTACCCGCAACATCATTATCCATCATCAATTATCAATCATCAATTATTAAAGTTTGTCCTTGAACTGCTCGTAGGTGAACTTGTGCAGCAGGTGGAATTTGCCGTCCAGGTCGAACTTGCCGATGCTCGGGTGGCGCACCCCGTTGAAGAAAGTCGTCTTCACCATGGTATAGTGGATCATGTCTTCGAAGATGACGCGGTCGCCGACCTTAAGCGGTTCGTCGAACGAGAAGTCCCCGAGCTGGTCCCCGGCCAGGCAGGAACATCCTGTTAATTTGTATGTAAACTTCTTTTCGCCGGGCATGCCGGACCCCGTAACCATGGGCCTGTAGGGCATTTCGAGGCAGTCGGGCATGTGCGCGCTGACCGAGACGTTCAGGACCGCGATGTCCACTTCGTTGTGCACGATGTCTTCGACCGTGGCCACAAGTTCGCCCGTCTGCCACCCGACGGCCTCTCCCGGTTCCATGATGACTTGCACCCCAGGGTGCCTCTGCATGAACCCTTTCAGGATGCGCACGAGCTCGTCCCTGTGGTAATCCTTGCGCGTAATGTGGTGCCCGCCGCCGAAGTTCACCCACTTCATCTGGTCGATGTACTTGCCGAAATGCTTCTCGAAGGCCGTAAGCACGCCTTCCAGCGCGTCGGCGTCCTGCTCGCACAGGGCATGGAAGTGCAGTCCCTCAATCCCGTCCAAGAGTTCCGGTTTGAATTCTTTTTCGGTGACTCCGAGCCTCGAGAACTTGCCGCACGGGTTGTACAGGTCGGTCTCGACCGTCGAGAACTCGGGGTTTACGCGGATGCCGGCGCTGACCCCCGCCTTGAGTGTCTTGTCCTTGAAGCGCACCCACTGGCTGAAGCTGTTGAAACTGATATGGTCGGCCAGCGAAAGGATTTCGTCGATTTCGTCGTCGGAATAGACGGGCGCGAAAACGTGGACTTCTTTATCCATCTCCTCGCGTGCAAGTCTGGCCTCGTTCAGGCTCGATGCGGTCGCCCCACGGAGGTACTTCCCGATGAGGGGGAACGACCTCCAGAAACTGTACCCCTTGAGGGCGCAAATTATGTGAACTCCGGTCTTTTTCTGGATTTCGTCCAGAATTTCCATGTTTTTGACGAGTCTTTTTTCGTCCAGGACGAAGCATGGACTGGGGATTTGGGTGTAATCGAGCATGCGACAAATATAAAATTGTTGCCTAATTTTGTGTAGTATGCATTTTTTTGTCGTTTTTTAGACTATGCTGGCTTTTTTTTAAAACCTTTAACTAAATTTAAGACGATGATTTTGTCTATACACAAGTGTTTTTTCGCAGCGTTTATATCCCTCGCTTTCGCAGGGATCTCTTTTGCACAGTCTACCCAGCAGCCGGCGGTTGACTCCGTCGTTGCTCCGCGAGGCTCTCAGGCAACTCTCGATGAGATGATTCAGCACAAGCTGGACTCCCTCGACCGTACAAACCAGTCCAACGTCCCGAAGGCCAATGCGGACAGCATCGCCAAGGCGAAAGCCGACAGCGTTCGCAAGATGATCCAGGCGGGCAAGTACGTCCAGCGTGCCAAGTACGACAAGAGCAACTTCGACCACTGGAAGGTCGACACGGTCTTCCAGAAGAAGGTCAAGGAACTGGTCTACGGCGTGTGGCGCACTCCGATCGTGGCTCATGGCCATGCGTTCCGTGACGCTGAACTCACGTTCGGCATGAACGACACCCTTTATGGTGTTACCCGCACCTACTCCGACTCCGGCCGTTACCAGATGACGGGCGAGTATGCCTACAAGGCCCGCTACCGTTTCGATAACGACACCTCCATGGTGAGCCGTGAAGTGTTCCGTGACCGTCAGGTCATCCGTTGGGACTACGTGACCTTCAAGGTTACTGGCGATTCTCTTCGCTACAACTTGAAGAAGCTCGAGTTCCGCGACCTGAACGATAACTGGTTGAACGCCCTCCAGGGTTTCGACAACGTTCCTCCGGAATACTACATCCGCGACAAGAAAGCTTCCGAAGAATTGCGGAAGAAGGATAAGTCGAAAAACAAGAAGAAATAAGGTCGCGTATGAGACGCACCGTGCTTTGCTTCGGAATTGTCCTCCTGGGCGTTCTGGTGTTTTTTGCGTGGACTTTGGTGTCCGGTCCGGTGGATGTCTCGCTGCGCGATCTGGCACTGGCAGTATTCTCGCCGGATGAGGCGGAACCTTTCCACACCAAGATTTTATGGGAGCTGCGCTTCCCGCGTGCCGTGGCCGCGGTGCTTGCGGGCGTCGCGCTTTCGGTCTCGGGCCTCTGCCTGCAGACCGTTTTCCGTAACCCGCTCTGCGGGCCTTATGTTTTGGGCATCAGCAGCGGGGCCAGTCTAGGGGTGGCGGTCGCGCTTCTTGCGGGCTTCGGTTTCGGCGCCCTCGGCGTCTTGGGTGCCGCTGCCGCAGGTGCCGTGCTTGTTACGCAAATCATACTCATCCTCGCCTCGAGGTTCAGGAACAGTTCCGTGCTCCTTGTGGCGGGACTCCTCGTCGGTTATTTCGTGAACGCGCTCGTGAACGTTCTCGTGTCGGGCGCCGATGCGGAAAGCTTGCAGGTCTATGTGTCGTGGGGACTCGGGAGTTTCGGGCGCCTCACGCTCGGCGCCGTTCCCGGATTCGCGGTCTCGGTTTTGGTCGGGCTTGCACTGGTGGTTTGCTCTATGCGTTACCTGAACGCGATCCACATGGGCGACGACTTCGCCCGCGGGCTCGGCGTCCGCGTCGGGCCTTCCCGCATCTGCGTGCTGCTCGGTTCGAGCTTGCTTGCCGGAGCGGCGACCGCGTACTGTGGCCCGGTGGCATTCATCGGCATCGCCGTTCCGCATTTGGCCTTCATGCTTTTCCGGACGACGAACCACCGCGTGCTCTTGCCTGCGGCTTCGCTGTGCGGCGCCCTGCTTGCGCTTGCCGCGGGACTGTTCCCCGTGTCCATTCCTCTCAACGCGGTCCTGAGCATCATCGGCGTTCCTGTTATTTTGTATGTACTCTTGCACGGAAACCGTGGCGGGAGGGCTCTATGATTCTTGAAGCGTCCGGTTTGCAGTTCGGCTATGCGGGCATCGAAAATGCATTTGCTGCCGCGTTTGATTTCGGCCTGGAGGCGGGCGAGGTCGTTGCGCTTATGGGCGAGAACGGTTGCGGCAAGAGCACCCTGTTGAAGGTCTTTGCCGGACTGTTGCCGCCGCTTGCGGGAAAGGTCGAAATTTGCGGAAAGGATGTTTATGACCGTGCGGCGGGATGGAACCTGCTCGATTTGTCGAAGAAGGTGTCGCTCGTGCGCATGGGCGTGCAGCCTCCCGACCGCATGACGGTGCGGGAATTCGTGAGCCTCGGCCGCACGCCGTATTCGGGAATTCTCGATGGCCGGAGTTTGGAGGACGAACGCGTTATCGACGAGGCCATGGCGCTCTTGGACGTGACGCGATTTGCGAAGCGTCCGGTCGCGGAACTGAGCGACGGTGAACGGACCCGCGTGTACCTTGCCGAGGCCGTGGCCCAGCAGGTGGACGTGATGCTCCTCGACGAACCGAATGCGTTCTTGGATATCCCGCGAAGCCATGCGCTGTTCCGTACCTTGAGGGAACTAGCCGCGTCCCGCAAGATGGGCGTCGTGGTGTCGACGCATTCCATAGAGTATGCCGAAAAATATGCCGACCGCATTATGGTCGTGAATGGCGGGCGCGTACGCGTGTCGCCTGCCGGCAATGCACTTGCCGATGGCCTGCTGGACTGGGCCTGCGCCGACTAGCGGATTTTCTTGACATCGATGCCGAGGCGCGAAAGCCTGTTGTACAGAGTCGTACGTAACAGGCCGAGCCGTTCGGCGGCGAGGCTGATGGAGCCGTCGCATTCGCGAATTTTCGCCTTGAGGAATTCGCGTTCCTCTTCTTGCTGCATTTCCTGGAACTGGGCGTAGCTTTTAATTTCGGAACTAGGCGTGCCTTGGCCTTGGTGTTGCGGGTGCGAGGCCGGTTCCCCGATTTGCAGGTCGTCTGCAGTAATCGTGCCGGGGTCGGTGAAGCACAGCGTGCGCTGGATGACGTTTTCCAGTTCGCGGATGTTACCGGGCCAGTCGTGCGCTTCGAGCTTCTTGAGGGCGTCGGGCGAAAGCGTGTAAGGTTCGCCCGCGGGCGCGTACTGGCGGATAAAGTAGTTTGCCAAGTCTTCGACATCCTCTTTGCGCTCGCGCAGGGGCGAAAGCGCCACCGGGATGACGTTCAGGCGGTAGAAAAGGTCTTCGCGGAAGCGTTTTTCGCGGATTTCTTCGCGCAGGTCGCGGTTTGTCGCCGCGATGATGCGCACGTCGATATGCCTGGTCTTGTTGGCGCCTATCGGGCGGATTTCATGGTTCTGGATGACGCGCAGCAGTTTCACCTGGGCGTGCAGGGGCATGTCGCCGATTTCGTCTAGGAATATTGCGCCGCCGTTCGCGTCTTCGAACAGCCCGATGCGTTCGTTCTGCGCTCCGGTGAACGCGCCGCGCGTATGCCCGAAGAGCTCGCTTTCGAAAAGCGTGTCGGGTATGGCGCTGCAGTTTACGACCACGAACTTGTCGTACATGCAGGCGATGGCGCGGGCCACGAGATCCTTGCCGACGCCCGATTCGCCCTGGATGAGCACCGGGCCTGTGTGCAGGATGGCGCGCTCCACCATCTTGCGGAGTTTCTTCATCGACTCGCTTTTGCCCACGAGGTGGCTCATGCGTTCGGTGAATATGCGGCGCGCGCTCTGGATTTCCTTGAGTTTCGAAATCTTGCTCATCAGGTGCAGGCGCAGGGCTTCCACCGAGAGCAGGATGTCGTAGAGGTTTCCGGGAATTTCCGCGTACGCTTCCGGATTTTCGGCGTAGGCGAGGACCATCGCGTCGGGGGCGAGCGTACGCACGCGGGCGAGCGCGGCGACACTTTCGCCCTTGAATGAATCCAGGTCCCAGATGACGATTGACGCGATTTGATTTCGCGGGGTGGCGTCGCTATGCGTCTCTACCGAGTAGTCCACGGAAGAAAGAACGTCCAGGATGAACGAGGACGTGTCTGTTTCTTTTGTGAAAAAATCGATAGATTGCATTATTAGTTCTGAGTTTCTAGTTTAGAGTTCTAGTTCTTTGTATCCTGATAGCAAGAAACTTCTTGATAATAGAAATTCTAGTAACTAGTAACTACTAACTAGTAACTGCACCGTAGGTGCCCAGTAACTACTTTCCTAATTCCTTAGAGCGTTCCGTGCCAGCGACAACGGCCTTGATGAGGCTCGAGCGGAAGGCGCCTTCTTCGAGGGCGTCGACGCCTGCAATCGTGGTACCGGCGGGCGAGCAGACCATCGCGCAGAGGTCGCTCGGGCTCTTGCCCGACTGCTTCACGAGTTCGACGCTGCCTTCGATGGTACCGAGGGCGAGCTTGAGGGCCACATCGCGGGTAAGGCCGGCCTTCACGCCGCCGCGGGTGAGGCCTTCGATGAACTCGAACACGTAGGCGGGGGCACTACCGGAAAGTCCGGTGACGGCGTCCATGAGGCTTTCTGCGACGCGGCAGGTGACACCGATGTTCCCGAAGATTTCTTCGGCGGCCTTGAGGGTGGCCTCGTTGACGCCGTCCGTGGCGAGCGCCACGGTGCCCTTGCCGACAGTGAGCGGCAGGTTAGGCATCACGCGGAGCACCTGGTTCTTGGCGCCGAGCACTTCGGTCAAGTTCTTGCGGGCGACACCCGCCATGATGCTCACGAAGGTCTTCGTACCCTTGATTACCTTGACGGCGTTCTTCCATTCGGTAGCGACCAGCTTGAAAATCTGCGGCTTCACGCAGAGGAAGGTGATGTCGGCCTTCTTGACGCCTTCGGCGAAGTTTTTCACGCGTACGCAGCCGAGTTTCACGACCGCTTCAGCGGCAGCGTCGTTCGGGTCGAAGAAGAAGATGGACTTGGGGTCAACTTTGGCGTTCAGGAGCCCGCGGAGGATAGCGCCTCCCATGTTGCCCGTGCCCGCGAAGAAAATTTTCTGGTTCATTTTGTTTTCCTTTTTTCCTAAAATTATCCGTTCATCGAGGTGAGGAAGTCGCGGTTCGTCTCAAACAGCTTGAGCTTGTCGCGCATGAATTCCATGATTTCGACGGTGGTCATATCCTGCAGGTAGCGGCGCAGCACCCAGACGCGGCGCAGTTCCTCGTCGGAAAGAAGCAGTTCTTCCTTGCGGGTGCCGGACTTGAAGATATCGATGGCCGGCCAGATGCGCTTTTCGGCGATGCGGCGGTCGAGCACGAGTTCCATGTTGCCCGTACCCTTGAATTCTTCGAAAATCACTTCGTCCATGCGGCTGCCGGTTTCGATGAGGGCCGTACCGATGATGGTGAGGGAGCCGCCGTTCTCGATTTTACGTGCTGCACCGAAGAAGCGCTTGGGGCGCTGCATGGCGTTCGCATCCACGCCGCCGCTCAAGATCTTGCCGGAATGCGGGATGACGACGTTGTTCGCACGGGCGAAACGCGTGATGGAGTCGAGCAAAATCACCACGTCGTTGCCGTGTTCCACGAGGCGCTTGGCCTTTTCGAGGACCATGTCGGCCACCTTGATGTGGCGCTCGGGCGGCTCGTCGAACGTGGAGGCGAGCACTTCGGCCTGGATGTTCTTGCCGGCGTTGGCCGCGTCGTTCTTGAGTCGGTCGATGAGCTTCCTCATTTCGGTCACTTCTTCAGGACGTTCGTCAATCAGGAGCACCATGAGCTTCACCTCGGGGTGGTTCACGGTGAGCGCCTGCGTCACGTTCTGGAGCAAAACCGTCTTACCGGTACGCGGGGGAGCGAGGATAATGCTGCGCTGGCCCTTGCCGATGGGTGTGAACAAATTCATGATACGGGTGCTGAACTCGTCCTTCTTCCATTCCAGATTGAGCTTCTCGATCGGGTGGATGGGAGTGAGGTATTCGAATGCCACGCGACGTTTCGTCTTCTCGGGCGCTTCGAAGTTCACCGTGTCGATGCGCATGAGGGCGAAGTACTTTTCGCCTTCGCGCGGCTGGCGCACCTGGCCCGTGATGGTGTCGCCCATCTTGAGGTCGTAGCGGCGGATGATGTTCCTGCTGATATAAATATCGTCGGGGCCCGCGAGGTAGTTGTGGTCGGGGTTACGGAGGAATCCGTGGCCGCCTTCCGGGATAATTTCGAGCACGCCTTCCGTGTAGATGGGGGTTTCTTCGCCACCGGTAGAAGAAAGGATGCTGTACACGAGCGCCTGCTTGCGCATGCGCTTGTAGTCCTCGATGCCGAGTTCTTCGGCGCGCTGCTGGAGTTCGAACATCGGGAGGCCGCGCAGTTCGCGCCACTTGGCCTTCGCGGCCGCCACGACTTCGGGAGGCGGGGGAGGCAGCTGGATGCTCTCGTCGATAAAGTCGTCTTGCGGGAGGTTCCTGTTGTGGCGGTTCTTGAACTTGTTGTTCTTGTTGAACTTGTTGAACTTGCCGTTGTTGTTGAAGTTCCCGTTGTTGCCGTTATTGTTGTTGAACTTTCCGCCGTTCTGTCCGTTGTTCTGCTGGTTGTTCTGGCCGTTGCCCGCATTTGCGGCGGCACCTTCCGCGCCGGCGGCCTGGGCGTTCGCGTCACCTGCGTTTTCGGGCTTCGCTTCGCTCTTGGCTTCGGGCTGCGCCTCGGACTGGCGTGCCTCGTTCTGCTTGTCTTCGAATCTCTTGGCGTTGTTTTTTTCGGCCTTCGGGGCGGGCGCTGCGTCTTCGTTGCCGTTCTGTGCTTCGGCGGGAGCGGCTTCTGCCCTGGGTGCTTCGTTCTGTTCGGCTTCTTCGTTTGCCTGTTTCTTGGGGCGGCCGCGGCGCTTGCGCGCGGAATCGGCTGTGTCTACGCCGGGAATGGGCTTGGCGAGGTCGCCTAATTTTTCATAATCTATCGATGCGTTCAGGTCAATGCTATCGGAAAGGAGCTGCGGTTCGTCTTGAACTTTTTTTTGTCTAGGCACGTTTCGTTCCTTTGAAAGTATGTTGGGTGAAAAAACTTGTGTTGTTGAAAAATGGGGAAAGGGAATAAAGAAAAAATCCCTTCGATTTATTTATGATATTGAAAATAAGGATTCCCTTGGAATCGTTCATAAAATACAAAATTAATCTCACTTTGTCAAAAAAACGTGTCTCCAAACGCATTTTTATTCACGGGGTATTCGAACGGAATAGCCGCACGATGAAAAATGCTATATTAACGGCGTGGATTCATTAGACCGCGTTTTTATCGCATTGGGTAGTAATCTGGCTCCGCGTTCCCGTAGGCTTGCCGAAGGAAGGGATATGCTTTCGCGCATTTCCTCGGGCGGCTGGATGGAAAGCCCTATTTATGAAACTCCTCCGGTAGGACCGGAAGGGCAGGGTCCGTATTTCAATCAGGTCGTAAGTTTCTGGTACGACGGCGATCCGAAGCGTTTGCTGCATTACCTCAAGGGCGCCGAACTCGTGCTCGGACGCAAGCCCCGCGGACACTGGAATTCCCGCGAGATAGACCTCGACCTGCTTTATTTCGGCAACAGGGTATTGGCGGGCAGGCCGACGATCCCGCATGTCGAAATCCCGAACCGCCAGTTCGTGCTCGTCCCGCTGAACGACATCGCCCCCGACTGGGTGGACCCGCTCAGCAACACCACCATGAAGGATTTGCTTTCGCAGCTTCTCCAGAAGGAAGGGAAGATCGAATTCCGTACCATCACAGCGGAGGAACCCTAATGCTTACGGACAAAGGTGTACATTTTCTCGCTATCGAAGGGGTCATCGGGGTCGGCAAGACCTCGCTTGCGCGTATCATCGCCGAGCGCTGGAATGCCCTCTGCATAGAGGAGAATTACCAGGACAACCCGTTCCTCGAAAAGTTTTACGAGAATCCCGAACCCTATGCGTTCCAGACCCAGTTGTTCTTTTTGCTGGAGCGTCACAAGCAGTTGCAGCATTCCGCACTCCAGAGCGACTTGTTCCACGACTTGCTCGTGAGCGACTACACGTTCGACAAGGATGCCATTTTTGCGGCGCAGAACCTTTCGGACAGTGAGTTCGCCATGTACGAGCAGGTTTCGAAGGCCATCGAACACGAAATCCCGAGGCCGGACATGGTTGTGTATTTGCAGGCGAGTGTCCCCACTCTCCTTTCGCGCATCAAGAGCCGCGGCCGTTCGATGGAAAAGGCCATCGAAGGCAGCTATCTGAAAGATCTACAGGCCCGTTACGACCTGCATTTCTGGCACTACCCGCATGCGCCCGTCCTTATCATCAATACGGACCACATCGATTTCGTCCACAACGAGAATCACTTGAAACTCGTGCTCGACGCCATCGAGGCGTGTCCCCGCCAAACGACTTATTTTGTTCCAGAAGGTAATTAAGAAGGTCATATGCAAATCATAAAGTCAATCGAAACTCTTCGCGAAACGCTCAAACCGCTTGCGAAGGAGGGAAAAACAATCGGTCTCGTCCCGACGATGGGTGCGCTCCATGAAGGTCATGGCGCCCTCATCAAGGCTTCGGTGAAGGATTGTGATATTACGGTTGTCAGCGTGTTTTTGAACCCGATCCAGTTCGGCAAGAACGAGGATTTGGACAAGTATCCCAAGCGTCTCGAGGCCGATGCCAAGCTCGCCGAGTCCCTGGGGGCAGATTTCGTGTTCGCCCCGAGCGTCTCCGAGATGTACCCGGATGGCGATCCGCTCACGATGGTGCGTGACGAGACCCTCGAAAGCCTTTACTGCGGTGCCTACCGCCCCGGACATTTCCGCGGCGTGCTCACCGTCGTCTCCAAGCTTTTCCTCATTACCCGTGCGAACCACGCCTATTTCGGCGAGAAGGATTACCAGCAGGTGTTCCTCATCGAACGCATGGTGAAGGACTTGAACTTCGATATCGAAATCCACCGCGTGCCTATCGTGCGCGAGGCTTCGGGACTTGCTCTTTCCAGCCGCAACGAATACCTGTCCGATGAAGAACGCAAGCAGGCGCTCGGCATTTCTACCGGCCTGAAAGAAGCGAAGGCCGCCTTCCTCGCCGGCGAGAAGGGCGTGGCGAAGCTCCGCGATGTCGTGGTGAAGTCCATCTTGCAGAACCGCGGCCAGGTGCAGTTTGTCGAAGTCGTGAACCAGAAGGACTTGCAGAAGTTCTCCGGCGTGCTGAAGTCTTCGGACAAGGCCGTTATTTTGGTTGCAGCCTTCTTCGGCAAGACCCGCCTTATCGACAATATCGAACTTAATTAGTTACTAGTTCCTAGTTCTGAGTTACTAGTTTAACGGGTCTCAAGAAGCTTCTTGAGACCTAAAATTCTAGTAACTAGTAACTATTGACTAGTAACTGCACCGCAGGTGCCTGTAACTATTGACTAATAACTGCGCCGCAGGCGCTATTTGCTTGTTGCGGTAAACACGCCGTCCCATGTTTCGCCGGGTGCCACGGGCGGATTCTCGCGGTAGGCGATGCAACGTTGTATATACACGAGGCTCGGGCATGTCTTGCTTCCGGGGTCGCGCTCGGGCAGATGCGGCTCGTATTCGAGGCACTGCGTGAACAAATCCTGCGCCTTGTCCCAGTCCATCTCCAGGTAGGCCTCGCGGGCCGTTTCCCATATTTCTACGAGCTTGTTCAAGGTTTCGCGGTTCTCGGTGTCCGATTTCGCGAGGAGTTCGAACGTCTTGACCGGCAGGCTCTTGCCTACAACGCGGATGGTGTCGAGCGAGCGGAATATGAACTTGCCCGGCTCGAGGTGCTTCTGCGTGTCTTCGCTAATCTGTATGTAGGCACCGTACTGCTTTGCGGCACTTTCCAGGCGCGAGGCGAGGTTCACGGCGTCGCCCATCATGGTGTAGTTCTTGCGCATGGTGGAACCCATGTTGCCCGTCACTATGTCGCCCGAGTTGATACCGATACGCATGTGCATATCGTGGACCACCTTCGGCCACTTGTCGCCTTCCGATGTCCATTTCTTGCGGAGTTTCATGAGCTTGCTCTGCATGTCGCAAGCGGCGCTGCAGGCGCTTTGCGCGTGGTTTTCCAGGGGCATGGGCGCTCCGAAGAATGCGATGATGGCGTCGCCTTCGTACTTGTCTAGCGTTCCCTTGTTGCTCAAAAGCGTGTCCGTCATTGCCGTGAGGTATTCGTTCAGCAGGTCGACGAGTCGGCTCGGGTCGCCGATTTTTTCGGAGAAGGTGGAGAAGCTTGCGATATCGGTGAAGAACGCGGTGATGTTCGACTTTTCGCCGCCGAGGGTCGGCATAATCTCGTTGTTCACCATTTCGTCAATCAGTTCGGGCGAGATGTACTGCTTGAACGCGTTGTCGAGGAATCGCTTTTCCTTGTTTTCGTAGTAGAACTGGACAATCAAGGCCGCGATGTTCGTAATCAGCATGGCGATCAGCTGCTTCGATACGCCGATGTACATGCCGTCCTGGAAGTAGCGGAACGCTATGAAGGTGTAGGCGCTCATGAGGAGGAACGAAATGGCGATGGATATGTAGCTCTTGATGAAAAGACCGAGCACCATGCAGAGGATGGCGAGCAGGATGACGATGAACTGTTGGTGTTTTTCGGCCAGGGTCACGATGTAGTTGTCGTTCAGGATGTTCTGGATGATGGTCGCGTGTATGAGCACGGCGGGGTTGTTTTCTTCGTGCGGGCCAGGCACAAAGTCGAACAGGGCGGGCGCCGCCGACCCGAGAATGAATACCTTGCCCTGGTACATGGCCTGGTCGTGACGGTTCTTGGTGACATCGTAGTAGGACAAGTGCTGGAACGGGCGGCTTTCCTTGTCGGTATTGTATCGCCCGATGTAGTTCACGAGGTAGCGCCCGTAATTGTCGATGGGCACGCGCTTGATGGGGCCGAATCGGTATTCTTCGCCGGGCTTGAGGTTGTCGACCTTCTTCTCGCTCGTGGCGATGATGTCGCGGATGACCTTGTCGTTCAAGATGGCGATGTTCGACACCCATTTCTTCGAGGACTTGTCGTAACGGAGGTCGATGTCGATGGAAAGGTGCTTGGGCTTGTTGACGGGAAGGCTCGAAAGCGAATCCTTGTAATAGCTGATGGTATGCAGGATGTTCGGCGTGATGGTGATTTCTTCGTCGTTGTTCGTGTCGTTGACGATGAAGAGGATGTTGGATTCGCTTTCGTCTTCGCGGGTGATGGTCACGCCGGCGGCGAATTCAGTTTCTTCGCCCTGCTTGAGGGACAGAAGTGAATCGCAGTGGACGCTGGTCGCGATGTCGAGAAGCAGCTTGGATTCCGTTGGGTCGAGAACCTGCCCGTCGAACAGCGAGAAGGTTATTTCGCCATCCTTGTTCTTGGTGGCGATGACCTTGTTGGTTATGTCGATGATGTCTTCGGAGGCCCTGTGCTGCGCGTCCTTGCGCTTGAGGAATTTCCGGAGCTCGAGGAACATGGGGTAGCTGAACTGCGGATAGGTCGCGTGGAAGCCCCCCGCCGAATCGCGGTATATGCCGAAGGGCTTGCCGAGGTCGATGTAGTTCCCCATCTTGATCTTGACGTTTTTCGGGTCCTGGTGGAACAGGTGGAGGACCGTCATCAGGGACATCGTGGAATAGACGCGGCTCGGAATGTCGGGATAGGCGTAGGGGTTCGGGAAACGGTAGAGCATCGACACGTGGCGCACCACGCCGTCATCGTCGGGGTAGGCGTTCACGGAACCCATCAGGGCGCCCGCCTGTGCCAATTCGGGATAGATGTTGTCGAGGAGCGTTTTCGGTTCCACATGGGTGATGGAATCCACTTGCGAGTTGTTGAAAGTCGAGTTGAACCCGAGTTCCTCGGCGCGTTCGAATGTGGCGAGTTTCTCCCAGACGGATTTGTGGTTGAACGAGGTGGAATCGTCCATCATGAAGCACATGATGGCGTTCCCGCTCTCCCTGATTTCCTTGATCATCAGGGAGTCGAAATTGTAGTGCGAGCGGATATCCGAGAACAGGGAGTCCCACTGCTTGGTGGAATCGACCGTGTTCAGGATGTTGATGGTCTGTTCCGCCTTTTTCTGGCCGAAGTCCGCGCTCTTGAACAGGATATCGAATGCGATGGCCGATGCTCCGCCATCGTTCAAGTTCTTGATGACGTTGGCGTGGATGGAACGGTCCCATTCGTTGTAGTTGCCGAGCTTCGTGAGGGCGTTCTCGTCGATATCGACAATGATGATGTTGGGCTCGAAACTGTGACTCATCAAGACTTTGCCGTCTTTCTCGAGCTTTTCGAAGGTCTTGCCGGTCTTAATCTTGAAGAATTGGTCGTAGAAGAAGTTTTCCAGATCCTCGGCGGCGGTACGGGTCACATCGATGTAGGGGTCCTGCGAATTGCCAAGAAGGAGAATCAGGAAAAGAAGGACGGCGGTGATGACAAGGCCGACGACAATCTTCTTTATCTTTTTCAAGATTTTTTTGTTCATGCTTTAAGTATAATAAAACAATAAAACTATATTTCAGTATGATTTGCCCCAGGAGCGTATTTTGGCTGCACAGAAAAAGAAAACTGCAAAAAAAACAAGTTCGAAATCCAGGGAAAAGACCCCGGTCGAATCGGATGTTCCATTTTTTGTAATGCTCGGCGGCTGGTTCCTGACTGCGGTCGGAATCATTCTCCTGCTCGGATGTGTAAGTTCCGTGTATAGCGGTTCCGACGGCAACTGGCTTGGCCCCTACCTGGGCAAGTTCCTGCCGGATCTTTTCAATTTCATTTTCGGCAAACTTCCCGTAGTGTTCTTCACCGGAGCGCTCATGCTGTGGGGACTCTTCCTGGCGGTGCGTTCCATGCGCGAACGCCTGCTCAGCTTTGCCATCGGGATGAGCCTTTTGACCGTCGACCTTTCGTGCCTGCTTTCGCTCAAGAACTACGGCGAAACCCACGTGGGCCGCGACGTGATGATGATGAACGGCGGAATTGTCGGGCAGTTCTTTAGCCAGAATATCGCGATTCCCGTGTTCGGGAAGGTCTCCTGCGTGGCGCCGCTCCTGGTTCTGCTCGTGGCGCTTGCCCTGATTCTCGTGCTTTCGTTCGGGTTGCGCCCGAGGCACTTTGCCTTTATCGCCAAGACGATGCGCTGGTTTGCGGGGCTGTTCCGCAAGAAGCCCGAGGCCGAGGAATTGGAAGGCGAAGAGCCCGAAGAAGACGATGATATCCGGACCGAGGAACCGAAGCGCAAGGGCATCACCTTCATGGACGACGATACCATTTTCAACGAACCCGACGGTTACAGGCTGCGGCACCGCGGGAAGTTGAAGCCTTTTAGCGCCCGTAAGAACTGGATGGATTCTCCCTTGATGGATCTCGGGGACGAGGCCGGTTCGGGCGAAACGACAATTGCGCCGGCAATGCCTGTTGCGACGATGGCCGCAACCGCGAGGACCGTGGTTCCGGCCGAGGCGGCTTCGCCGGAATTGACGGGCGAAGATCCCGAAATTTTGCGCCTGGAACAACAGCTGCGCGACAACGAACGCTACATGAGCGCTCTCGAAATCAAGGAAATCCGCGACAAGATTGCCGAAATCCGCCGTGCGCGCGACATGCTCAACTGGGAACGCGCCCACCAGAACAAGATCGTGGTGAAGGGCGCCGTTCGCGGGAACAACAATACCCGTCCGGTAGATACCGTAGGCGGCGACAAGACTGTTATGGCCGGGAATGCCGCGGCTCCCTCGCAGGACGACGAGAGGACCGTGGTCGCCGGTGCAGGAAAAATGGAAAGCAGGCCCGAACGTACGATGGCCGGGACCCTTTCCGGATTGTTCGCCGGTCCCGAGGAAGCGGACAATGCGCCTGCCGCGGACGACGAGACGTTTATGCCCGAGATAGTCTCGAGCGACGAGGTGGAACAGGACCCGACCTACGAAGGCGCGAACCAGATTGGAACTTCTTCGTCCGGGACGACGTATACGGGCGGTGCAGCGAACGGAATTCCGCAGCCTGACCCGACGGTGCATTACGACGAGTACAAGGTTCCCACGGTCGACGAGATTCTCGACAAGCACGATCCGCAGCCTGCGGACTATACCGAGGACGAACTCAATGCCATCGGCCGCATGCTCGAGGAAAAGCTCGAGAACTTCAAGGTGAAGGGAAAGGTCGTGGGCTGCGAGACCGGCCCCGTGATTACGCGCTTCGAGGTGGAACCGGGCCCGGGCGTGAAGGTGAGCCAGTTCAGCGCGTTGCAAGATGACCTCGCGATGGCGTTGAAGGCTTTGTCTATCCGCATCCTGGCGCCTATTCCGGGCAAGGGAGCCGTGGGTATTGAAATTCCGAACAGGAAGATGCAGACCATCTTCGGGCGCGACATCTTCGAGAGCGCCGCGTTCAAGCCTACGCCCGACAAGATTGTCATGGCGCTTGGCAAGGATATTTCCGGCGAGCCGTTCACGATGGATTTGGCGAAGGCCCCGCACTTGATGATTGCGGGCCAGACAGGTTCCGGTAAGTCCGTCTGTATCAACGCGCTTATGGCGAGCATGCTCTTCAGCAAGACTCCCGATGAACTGCGCATGATTCTCGTGGACCCGAAGGCGGTGGAACTCAAGATGTACGAGAACATCCCGCACCTGCTCGCTCCCGTGATTACCAAGCCCGAGGTCGCCATCCAGGCGCTCCAGTGGCTCTGCTACGAGATGGACCGCCGTACCGAGGTGCTCGCGAAGGCGAAGGTCCGCAACCTGCTCGGCTTCAACGAGAAGTTCGAGGCTGGCGAGCTGCCGGACGACGTGCCCGATACCGATCGCGGTCACCGCATGGCGTTTATCGTCGTGATTATCGACGAGATGGCCGACCTCATGATGGTGGCCGGCAAGGAAATCGAGAAGAACGTGAGCCGCCTGGCCGCAAAGGCGCGCGCAGTCGGCATCCATCTGGTGCTCGCGACCCAGCGCCCGTCGGTGAAGGTGATTACCGGTAACATCAAGGCGAACCTGCCGACCCGTATCAGTTTCAAGGTGGCATCCCAGGTGGACGCCCGTACCGTGATGGACCATGCCGGCGCCGAGAAGTTGCTCGGGCGCGGCGACATGCTGTTCAAGGCGGTGAACGCTCCCGACCCGGTGCGCGTGCACGGAGCCTTCCTGAGCGACGAAGAGGCGGAAAAGCTTGCTGACGCCTGCAGCAACCAGAACGTTTGCTACCCGCAGCTCGAGACCTTCGAGGTCGAAGGCGAAGGCGGGGAAGGCGATGAAGACGGTGAAGGCAATGCCGCGATGAACGAGAAGAAGGACAAGCTCCTGTTCGAGGTCGCCAAGTGGGCAATCGAATGCGGCAACGGCCTTTCTACTTCTGCCGTGCAACGCCATTTCAGCGTGGGCTACAGCCGCGCGGGCAAGATCGTGGACCAGCTTTACGGCATGGGCCTGTGCGCCCGCAGTACCGGCAACTCCAAGCCCCGCGCGATGCTTATCGGCATGGATGAACTCATGCAACTTGACCGCTCCGGCGCGTTCAGGTAGTACCAATAACTAGCGACTATTGACCAATGACGATTAAAGAATTCGCTCCTGCAAAAATCAACTTGTTTCTCGATGTCATCCGCAAGCGTGAAGACGGCTACCATGACCTCGGCACTGTTTTTCAGACCATCGATGCCGGCGATACCGTTTCGGCGGAAGCCCGCATGGACGGGAAAATTGCCCTGAGCTACAACAAGCCTCAGGATTATCCCGTGGAATCGGACCTCGTCTACAAGGCGGCGCTCGCTTTGCGCAGCCATTCCGGGAACGAGAACCTCGGGGCGGAAATTTTCCTTGACAAGGTGATGCCTCTCGGTGCTGGGCTTGGTGGTGGCAGCGCCGATGCCGCAGCGACCCTTCGGTTGCTGAACCGCCTCTGGGACCTCCGGTTGCCGCCTGCGGAACTGGAACGCATCGGGGCGACGCTCGGGGCCGATGTGCCCTTCCTGGTCAGAGGCGGCACGGCTTTCGCCGAGGGCATCGGCGAGCGCCTGACCTTCATCGAGCCGCTCGACCTACCTGCGGGCGAGGTCCTGCTTGTCGCGACCCCGCACGACGCCGTCCCCACGAAGGATGCGTATGCGGGTGTCCCGAAGTCCGGGCCGGACCGCTGGGATGCCTACAAGGCGGCATGGGCGAGCGGAACCGATGCGGAAAAGTCCTTCGGGTGCCATCTTCTCGATTCTGGTTCGTTCTTCAATGCCTTCGAGATTTCCGTATTCCCGAAGCACCCGCTGGTCTCCGCGCTTAAGGACAAGGTTCTTGACCTCGGTGCGCGGGTCGCCCTCATGAGCGGCTCCGGCGCCTCCGTTTTCGGCATCTTTACCGACAAGGCCTCCGCCGAAACCGCCGCCGAGAACCTCCAGCCCTACACCCGCTACCTCACCCTGACCAAGTTCTGGCACGCATAAAGCGTTGGGCCCTTGCGATAAACGGTCTTAAACCTGCAATAAACGGTCTTTCTATTGCTATAAACTGCCCAAACCTGAGAGGCGTCGGCCGAGATGGGGTGGGTGCAGGGCGGGGCCCGTGCGGCCTTCGCCACTCTGAGCTCGGGCCCCGCCCGCAAGCATTTTATACCAGAAATAGCCTTTTCTATTCGAAAATAACCGCTTTCCCTTTAAAAATTCCCCGAATTTTTATATATTTGCGCCACCATTGGGGTATCGTCAAGTGGTAAGACAACGGATTTTGATTCCGTTATTCGTTGGTTCGAATCCAGCTACCCCAATGAAATTTTTTAACAATAAACCTCAATTGGAGTCTACAATGGAACTCACAAAACTCGCAGCAACCTCGAGAGTGCTAGGCAAGAGCCGCGACAACGCCCGCCTTCGTAAGGCTGGCCAGATTCCGGCCGTCTATTATGGTAAGGGTCAGGAGTCTGTGAATATCAGCGTCAGCGCTATCGATGTTCGCAAGGTTCTCGCCCCGGGTAAGCGTTACACCCTTCTCGACCTCGAGATCGACGGCAAGGCCGGCAATCCCGCTGTCATCTACAGCTACCAGAAGGATGCCATCACTCAGGCTATCACTCACATCGACTTCATCAAGATCGGTGAAGACTCCAAGATCAAGGTCCGCGTGCCGGTCAAGCTCACCGGTCTTCCGGTCGGCGTCAAGACTCAGGGCGGCGTGTTCTCTCAGGAAAGCCGCTACCTGATGCTCTCTGCCAAGCCGGGCTTCATCCCGACTGTTCTCGAAATGGATATCTCCGATTTCGGAACGAACATCACGTTCTACGCCAAGTCGTTCAAGCTCCCGGAAGGCTGCGAACTCGCTAGCCTCCCGCGCACGGTGATCTTCACGATTACGTCCAAGTCCAAGAAGAAGGAAGATGCTGCTGATGCCGCATCGGCCGCTGCTGCCGCTCCTGCTGCGGAAGCCAAGTAATCTGGACAATCGTCAAGAAAACTTCAAAGGGTCTGCCAATCGGCGGACCTTTTGCTTTTGTGCGCAAATCTGCCGCGGCATGGACATTTTTTCTAAATTTGAATCATGTATATTATCGTAGGTCTCGGAAATCCTGGTACTCAGTATTCTAACACGCACCACAACGCGGGTTTCATGGCAATCGAAAAGCTTGCCGACCCGAACAAGGACTGGAAAAGCGAACACAAGGCGCTCACGATGAAGGTGAATATCGCGGGCGAGGAGGTTTTGCTCGCGAAGCCGCAGACCTACATGAACCTCTCGGGCGAGGCCGTGCAGGCCCTGATGACTTGGTACAAGGTGAAGGTGGACCACCTGCTGGTGTTCAGCGACGATATCAACCTTGACGTGGGTCGAATCCGTTGCCGCAAGGACGGCAGCCACGGCGGTCAGAACGGCCTGCGCAACATCATCGAGCATGTGGGCGACAAGTTCCCCCGTATCCGCTTCGGCGTGGGCAAATGCCCCCCGAAATGCGACCTTTCCAACTGGGTTCTCGCAAAATTCTCTCCCGAGGACCGTCCTGCCTTCGAAGAGGCCATTTCCAAGGTCCCGGCACTTGTAGAATGCTACTTTAAACTTGGCATAGAAAAGTGCATGGAACGCTATAACGGAAAATAGTATATATTTATAAGAGTATATATCTAGTATACTCCTTAGCGTTTGTCTGGGTGGGAAGATTATGGATGATAAACTGACATTCGCGCTTACGGTGGCTGGCTTTGATGGCAGTGCCGGTGCCGGAATTTTGGCCGACGTGAAGGCGATGGCCCATTTCGGCGTGTACGCGCAGGCTGTTTGCACGGCTGTTACCGAGCAGAACGAAGACGAGTTCGTTGCCCCGGGATGGGTCATTTGGGACCGTATCGAGGCGCAACTCGAAACGCTTTTCCGCAAGCATACCTTCAAGTACGTGAAAATCGGGCTTGTCGAGAAGGCGAGGGTCCTCAGGCGCATTGTGGAATTCGTGCGCGAGAAAAGCCCGGACGCCTTTATCATTTGGGACCCGATTGCGAGCGCCTCGGCGGGATACCACTTTATGCGCGACGCCGAGAAGTTCTTGCCGGTCATGAAGTCGATTGACCTGGTGACCCCGAACCAGGACGAATTTGCCTTCCTGGGTCTCGGGCTGGCCGCTTCGCGCGAAGAGGTTGAACTCGGAAAGGATTTTGCGGTTCTCCTGAAGGGAGGGCATGCGAGAGGGAAGGAAGCCGTCGATACCCTGTGGTACAAGGATGAACAGTACAAGTTCAGGAGCCCGCGGTTGCCCGGCAAAGGGAAGCACGGAACGGGCTGCCACCTTTCCGCGGCAATCCTTGCGAACGTGGCGCTCGGCAAGGACTTGCCGGATGCGTGCCTAATCGCGAAGCAATACATGAACGAACTTCTCCAGAGCGGGGAAGGCCGCCTCGCGAAAGATTTTTAGAAAAAACGAGTGGCCGTCTTCGGAGCGGTCGTCCGTGAAAAAATAAAGCCCCGCGGCGTGCGGGGCTTTTGAATTTCAATGCGAGCACAAACCGGAGTAATTTCCGTGTTTAGCGCGAGCGGTCGCTTGTGAACGGAAAAGGCCCGTATTGACGGGCCTTTGCAGTGAGAGTGAGTGAGGAACCGGAGGTTCTGCTCCCTAGATGTCGAACGAGCGGTCGCCTGTGAACGGAAAAGGCCCGTATTAACGGGCCTTTGCAGTGAGAGCGAGTGAGGAACCGGAGGTTCTGCTCCCTAGATGTCGAACGAGCGGTCGCTTAATCGTCGTCTTCAGCAGGACGCTTCGAGAGCTGCTTTCTCTTGATCGGGTCGAGCTCGTTTTTGCGGAGACGCAGGATTTCCGGCGTGACTTCGATGCATTCGTCTTCGTTGATGAAGGTGACGCATTCTTCCAGGGTCATGCGGCGGTACGGAGTCAGCTGGATCATGTCGTCAGCGGACTTGGAGCGCATGTTGGTGAGGTGCTTGCCCTTCGTAACGTTCACGGTGATATCGACGTCGCGGTTGTGTTCACCCACGATCATGCCCGGATAAACTTCGGCACCCGGTCCGATGATGAGGTAACCACGGTCTTCCAGGTTGGAAAGCGCGTAGCTGGCGGCTTCGCCCGGTTCCTTCGCAATGAGCACGCCGTTGATGCGTGTCGGGATTTCGCCCTTGTACGGCTGGTATTCCTTGAAGGAAGACTGCGTCACGGCGTAACCCTTCGAGAGCGAGAGGAGGCGCGGACGGATACCGATGAGGCCACGGCTCGGCACGACGAATTCGAGTGTCACGCGGTCGTTGTCGTCGGTGACCATGTTCACCATTTCGCCCTTGCGCTGCTGGATTTCCTGGATGCAGGCGCCGCTGAACTCGCTCGGGACTTCGACCTTGAAGTCTTCGACCGGCTCGAGGAGCTTGCCGTTTTCATCGTTGTGGAAAATCACCTGCGGAGATCCGATGGTGAATTCGTAAAGTTCACGGCGCATGTTTTCGACGAGGATCGTCAAGTGCAAAATACCACGGCCCGAGACCTTGAACGTGGAGGCTCCGTCGACCTTTTCGACCAGGAGGGCGGGGTCGGCCATGTGGGCGCGTTCCAGGCGTTCCTGGAGCTGGTTACCCGTCATGAACTTGCCACCGTACTTGCCGGCGAGCGGCGAGGTGTTCACGGTGAAGATCATGGAGATGGTCGGCGGGTCGATGTGGATGCGCGGCAGGTGCTTCGGATTGTTCGAAGCGCTGATGGTATCACCGATATCGAACGTGTCGAGGCCAGCGATAAGCACGATTTCGCCCGGACCGGCTTCGTCGACCGGCTTCGGGGTGAGGCCTTCGTAGCGGAGGATCTTCTGCGGGCGGACGTTCTTGACGGTGCCGTCGCTGAAGGACTGTGCGTAAGTCTGGTTCGGCTTGATGACGCCTTCCTGCACGCGGCCCACGGCCAAGCGACCGAGGAACGTGGAGTATTCGAGGGAGGCAATCTGCAGGAGCGGTTCGGCGGCGGGGTCACCCTTCGGGGCCGGAATGCGCTCGATAATCTTGTCCATGAGGATGCTGAAGTCGCCGTCCGGGTCTTCCATCTCGGCCTTGCAGATGCCCTTGCGGCCGGAGCCGAACACCTTGTCGAAGTCGAGCTGTTCTTCGTTGGCGTCGAGTTCGCAGAAGAGGTCGAAAACCTTGTCGAGGGCGAGGTGCGGGTTGCAGCCGTCGCGGTCGATCTTGTTCACCACAACGATAGGCATGAGGCCGAGTTCGAGAGCCTTCTGGGTCACGAAGCGGGTCTGGGCCATGGGGCCTTCGAAGGCGTCCACAACCAGAAGCACGCCGTCCACCGTACCGAGAACGCGTTCCACCTGGCCGCCGAAGTCGGCGTGCCCCGGGGTATCGACGATGTTCACGCGGTAGCCCTTGTACATGACGCTCGTGTTCTTGGAGAGGATGGTGATGCCGCGTTCGCGTTCCAGGTTGTCGGAGTCCATCACGCGTTCGTTGACTTCCTCGCCTTCGTGGAAGGTTCCGCACTGCTTGAGGAGCTGGTCGACGAGGGTGGTCTTACCGTGGTCAACGTGGGCGATAATGGCGACGTTTCTGATTTTTGACTGGTCCATGGAATCTGCCTGTAATGGTTGTTTTTTGCGCCCAAATTTAGCAAAATGAGCCTTATATGGCAAGTTCAGGCGAATTTTTACTATATTTACAGCCATGGCAAAAGAATTTGAAGACTTTGAAAATGATGAAATGGACGAAACCGCCAAGGCGTTCTTCCCCGAAGAAGAGGCTATGGCGCCGGTCGTCCGCGACTACAGCGAACGCCGCATCCTGATTTGGGAAGAGGACGACACCCGCCGTGGCGCATGTCTCGAAGTGCTTTCCGACCTGCTTGTCGGCGCTACCTTCAAGGCGGTGCGGACCGAAGCCGAGGCCATGGAACAAATCGAAAACGACGACTGGGACACTTTCGTCGTGGACTTCTACACCGATGGCGTTTCTTCGAGCGAATTCGTGAAGTGCGCGAACAACTACCCGGGTTCGATTCTCGTCGCCATCAACATGGCGCCGCTCACGCTCCCCGACGAACGTGACCCGGCGAAGACCGAACTGCTCCGTCGCCTCTTCGATATCGAAAAGCCCGTGACGCAGCTCCACGGATAGTCGATTTGTCCCTGCTGTCATGCTGATGAAGATCAGCATCAGATATAAACATTTCGACCCTGAAATAAACATTTTGACCCTGACCGGAGCTCGTACTGAACTTGTTTCAGTGTCAGGGTGGCTATGAAGAAAATGCAGGCTCGCGAGTGCGGGCCTGCGTCTGTTTTTTATGCTGCCTAATTGCAGAAAGTCGCCGCTCCCGGCGTAGGCGCGTCCAGACACCAGTTCTCGGGATTTTCGCGGTCATCCCACGCCCCGATGTTCAGGTGCGGGCTCTTGGTGGTGCTGGAGTTCGTGCTGAACGGGACCTGCGAGAGGTGCAGCGAATCCACCTTGCCGTAGTACACGGAATCGAGAATCTCTCCGTCGCAGTGGAATACGATGGAGGCGCCCGTAGAGGAGTTCGACTTGTTGAACGCCGGCAGTGCCGCCGCATGGCGGAATTCCGCTGGCACCTTGGCGCTCGTGTCGGCAATGGCCGTCGCCTTGCGCGGAGAGAGCACGAACGGCTCGATGGCCGCCGATTCCCTTTCGAGCGATGTCTTCCCCACGAAGCAGTTCTCGATGATGAGCGAGTCGTTGCTCCCGTTGTAGATTTCCACGAACTCGTAGAGCGCGGAATCGTTCTTGTTCGGGTTCACCAGGAACTCGCTTACGACGATGTCACCTGCCTTCGGGCGCCTCTTGCCTGCGGGGAGGGTGAGCGGGATTTCCATCTCCACGTCTTCGGCCTTCCCGATGGAGACGCTGACTTTTGCCCGCAGTGAATTTATCTGTAATTCAGGGACGGGCGTGCTTTCGTCGAGCAGGAAGGTCTGTTCCATGCTGTAGATGTTCGTTCCCGAGGAATCCGCAAGCGAGAGCCGGAACGTGTATTCCAGCCCGAGCGGGAGCATGCCGCTCTTGAATATGGCGCTGCCCTCTTCGACCTGCATGGGAAATTCGAAGGTGCCGTTGGTGGATTCGACCTGGAGAAGGCCCGAGGCGATGCCCGCCGGATTGCCGAACCCGAGGGGGATTTCCACGTACACGAACCCGACGACGGCGTGCATGGGGATGGAAAGGTCCACGACGCTGCCCGCATCCAGGCGTGTTTCGATTTCGCCTTTCTGCATGAGGGCTCCGTTTGCGTAGAGCTTCGCGGAGAATTTCCAGTGTTCATGCGGGAAAAGGTCGAGGTCGAAACCCGAATCCTTCGGGCCCAGCGAGAGGTGGAGCGTGTCGGCGCCGACGCAGTCCACCACGAGGCTGTCGGTGAGCGGGACTTCGACATGCGAGAACCGGAGCGCCACGCTTGCTGTCGCGGTTTCGGCGCCACCGACGGTCTCATGTTCCTGTGTGTCGCTTCCGCAGTTCCATATGGATGCGAGACATGCGCATGCGGCGAGTGCGGCCGCGCCGTTTTTCATTTTCTTCAAAGGACTCATAAAAACCTCCTGTATTGGGTGTCCTTACCCTTAATACGGATTGGGAGGTAAAATCAGCCTTTTTGGTACCTTTTTTTCTGTGTAGGCCGCTTAATCGTGTCGATTAAGCGCGCTGGGCTGTCATTATTCGGGTTTTGACGCTTAGAGCTTCAGCCGGGATTTGCCGCCGGCGACCCTCTGGTTTTGCAACTTTTCGGCGCAGGCCTTGTCTTGCCGGAGTATTTTCACGAGCGCGCTGGGTGAAAGCCCGAACGCCGCCGCTGCCGCCTTCGTGTCTCCTGCCTTTGTCGCCATGATGTCGAATACGTGCGCGACGAACAGCGGGAAAAGCGCATTGGAAGGTTGTATGTGGCCGTTGCTCCCGGGAAACGGAATTTCGGGGTCTGCGGGCGTTTCGCGGACGTTCAGGGCGATGGCCATCTGCATCCGGTGCAGCGCATGGGTCTTATTTTCCTTCGCGCTCCTCGCTTCGCAGGATTTGATTTCTAAATTGTATTCACGCAGATTGAGCTGTACGCCGGTGTTGGTCTTGTTGCGGTGCTGTCCGCCGGGGCCGCTTCCTTGGAAGCCCTTCTGGGAACAGGCGGCGAGCAGTTGGTCCAAAGTCATTCTTAGGTAGGTATCGCGATGCATATCTTGAAAAATACAATTGTTGCGGCGTTCACGGTGGCGCTCGCTCTCGGATTTACCGCCTGTGCGGGTACCGCCGGGCAATCGGGTGAAGGCGCGAAGGCCGCGGAATCGGGCGCAAGTGCCCAGGTAAAGAACGCCCAATACGAGGGCCAGCAGCAGGACAAGCAGGCCATGCTCGAAACCATGTTCGCGGGTTTCCTTTCCGCGGTTCGCGGGGGCGCTTCTGCCGAGACTTTGTACGGTTACCTGACCGATACTTCGGAATACTGGCTCGATACGCTCGAGAACCACGCCAAGGTCTACGATTCCGAGGCGCTCGACACCTGCCTGTTCTACGAGGCCTATTCCATTCTCCTCTACCGCCTTTACGAGCGAGAACACCTGTGGGAATCCGAAGAAGACCGCATGCTGTTCATGATGCTCAGCAAGAGCGGCATGCTTGACCGCTTGACGAAGCTGCCGCTCGGCCCCATGAAGGTGAAGAACGACCGCGGAAGCGTCGGACTCCAGAAGAGCCCGGAAGTGCCTATCATGATTTTCGAATGGGATGACCAGAGCTGGAAACTGAACCTTCCCGAAACTATCCCGCTGATTACGAAGGGAATCGAGTCCATCGCCGTGAAGAAGAATTGGAGCGGAAAGAAACTCGCTCTCTACTGGATCGAGAAGGAATACCACATGACGTATTCCCGTCTCGACGAGAGCCTGTTCGAACCTCTCGGCTTCTAGGATTCCCCGATGCGGCTGATTACTGTACTGCTCCTGCTTGCCTTCGTGGCTGGTTTTGCTGCGCCCGTGAAAGCGGCTACGGCGCCTGCCCGGCTTTTTGGCGCTGTCGATTCTCGTACCGAGTTTTCCGGCGGGAGGCTCTTTGCCGTATTGGATTCCGTCGGCGGCACGGGCACCTGGATGGAATGGGACGTGAACGGCATTCGCGACCCGTCCGTGATGTACATTCTCGACCCGCTTCTGGCCTCATCGAACAAGCCGAAGATGGTCTGGGTGATTTCGGAACGTATCACGCCCCTCATGGCGGTGTTGCTCCCGAAAGGGTCCGGCGAGGCGCTTGTGTTCTACGAACTTTCGGCCCTCGACGCAAAGCCCGTCCCCCTGCAGATGAACCGCGTGCTTTCGCCCGACGTGGTGTTCCGCGACTACAGGCTGGTAGGCGCCTCCGAATTCGTCCACCTGGATAGGCCGAACCTGAGGGTCGTGGCGACGGACAAGACCATCCGTTTTTCGTACACGAACCCCGATGCCACCCCGCTCCGTTTCGACCGCGATTTCGCGAAGAAGACCGTCGTCGAGAAGAAGAACGAGGTGCGCAACTACCGCGACTTTTTCGATTACGAATACGTCTTGATGCTGCGCGCCTTCGTACAGTCGACCCGCGGGCTCTTCAACTGGCAGGCGTGGCACTGGTATATGCCCGCTTTCAATTCTCGCGCTATGATTTCGGATGCCGAACTGGAGGCTATTCTCTCGAAGGGAGTGCCCCCGCAGTCGGTCACCATTTTCAAGATGAAGGCCTCCGGAGGCCAATGGGTGGAATTCAAGACGAACGGGAACGGATTTTACGAAATGGTCATCACCAATCCTTAGTTTTGGCGGGGCTGTTTTTGTATTTTTAGATTGTGAAGTCTGTTTTTTACATAATATCGATTTTATCTCTTTGCGCATCGGCGTTCGCGACCACGGTGGTGGAAGATTCCCGCTCGCGGTTCGTGCTGGATGATGGTGTTCTTGAAACTTCGATTCACGGCTGCATGGACAGCCTGGGCGGGTTTGTTCCCGGTAATCAGTTCGAACCTGAAAATGCCACGGTGAGCGCCGAGAGCGATGTCCCGTTCCGCATATACCGCGTGGCCGTCCCCGCGGGAGCCACGCCCCGTGTTTCTCTCTCTGTCAAGAAGACCAAACCCATGCAGGGAAATTTCTGCAAGGGTGGCAAACTGAATTTTTTCCCGGTTTCCGCGTCATCTCCGTACATGCGAGACGGACTGTGGATGGTCGATATCCGCGTCCCCCTGTACGAAAAGGCGGGCGCATCGTTTAGGCTGCGCACGCAGTACCGCCTTACGGTCGAATTCTCCGTGACCGGTTCGGGTATAAATCCCGGAAAGCGTGCCGTCTCCCGCGTGATGAACGAAAACGGCGCATCGCATTTCGGGGTGTCGCGCAACAAGTACCGCAATTCGCTCCGTCGCTCTGCTTCGAGTGACCTTTCCGACGTGCATTTTATCGCGAAGTTCGTGGTGGGCGACCAGAACGTAGCGGCTACAGGCGAAGACGGTCTCTATGCCCTGGACTTCAAGACTGTCCAGAAGGCGCTCCTGCCTTATTACGCCCTGTCCGAATTGAACAGTATTCCTGTCGAGAAACTGAGGCTTTTCGGTGCTTCTCCGGATACGATGACGGCTATGGTCCCGGGTCCCGACGTACTTGCGCCCGTGCACCTGTTCGATATCCCGTTTGAAGTGCGCGACCATTCAAAGAACGGGAACAGCATGAGTCCGGACGGGACCTTCAACGAGGGGGACTCGATTGTATTCGTGGGCTACGGATCTTCGTACTGGAAACTGGGCGACAGCGCCTACTACCATACCACTTCGCCGTATTCTTTCTATCAGCATTTCCAGCTGGGCTGGAGCGACACAGGTAAGGGCAAGCGCCTTAAGGACAAGATTTCGTTCTCGTCTTCGGGCGCGAAGGATGTTCCGCTCATGCGCTATGTCCGTGCGGAGAAAGACGCATTCCTGATTGATACCTACTATGGAAAGGAACTGGACTGGGAAAAGAATTCGGGCAAGGAATGGTTCTGGTTCTGGCATTCCAGGATAGACACTACGGTGGTATCTTCGTCGGAGTTGCTCTACGGGATGCCGCAAATGAAGAATTTGCCGGGTCGTGTTGACGGTGGACAGTCGCTCCTGCAGGTGACTTATTTCCCGCATCGTTCTGTCTGGAAGGACCGCATCGAAAATGTAGCCCAGTCCGGAGGAATGTTCCTTTCTGCCGAAGGTATGACGAAAAGGATGGAGGAAGTCCGGTTCCTGTTCGATGTCAATGGCAAGAAGTATTCTAGGGCTGACGCCACACTCGGTGCCGAAGGGAATTTCTGGATAAAGAACCCTCCGCTGAAGGATTCTGACAACGCCTATGTATTGACGATGCTTCCGAACGGCAGACAGTACGACCGATTTGACGGCTTTACTGTGGCGTACCAGTGGACGCCTGTCGTGGACACTGCGGAATGGTATTTGCCGGGCCGGGTTTCGGGAAAAATCCGTATGCCGGTTCCTGATGGCGTGAGCCTCATGAAGTTCGTGAATATGGTTCCTGTCGGTGTGCTCGAGAATTCGGGCAAGTATGCCGTAGACAGCGTTGCCGCCGGCGAGGACGTGCGTTACCTCGCGTACCGCGAAATATTCCGTAATGGCGAGAATCGCAATCTTATTACGGTGGAGGGCCTGCCGGCCCCGTCTCCCGACGTGCTTTCCGAAATCTCGAAAATCAATTCCAAGACGGAATACCTCATTATAACTCCGCCGGAGTTTATAGACGGTGCTGTCATGCTGGGCAAGTTCCGTTCGGAGGGGCAGGCCGTTTCCAAGTATGCGACGACGGTCGTGAATGTCGAGGATATCTACCGCCTGTATACGGGCGGCTCGCTTTCGCCGATAGCCATAAGGAACTATATCGCTTACGCTTATTCCCTGTGCCCCGACCTCAAATATGTGCTTTTGCTGGGTACCGGCCATTACGACTATCGAGGCGCAATCGAAAAGCGCGACAAGAATTTCATGCCTCCCTTCGAACTCGAAGACAACGTCACGGAAGACTTCTTCGCGGCTTTGGATTCCGGCGAAATGGTGCGCTACGGTTTCTACGATTTGGATTTGGCTGTGGGCCGTCTGCCGGTCCGTACGCCCGACGAACTCTCGGACTATATAGAAAAGGCTAAGGAGTACGAGATGGTCGGACGGTTCGACCATTCTGAATGGCGCAATACGGTTATTCTTGCTGCTGATGATGCCAAGAACGGAACGGAGATCGACAAGGCACGACATGCGGAAACGCAGGAACAGGAAATTTCCCAGAGCATAGACAAGCTGGTTGATGAACTCGGTGTTCGCTGGAACCAGAAAAAAATCTATTTGCTGGATTACGAGGCGGATGCCGCCGGCCAGAAAAAGGATGCGACTGCGGACTTCTTGAATCTCTTGAACCAGGGTGCCTTGCTTGCAATTTATTTTGGACATGGTTCCAAGACGGACTGGGCTTCTGAGGGACTCTTGAAGCCTAGCTACATACCGAGGCTTTCGAATCAGGGGCGTTATACGATTCTCAATTCGTTCTCTTGTATCGTCGGACGTTTTGATCAGGGCGGGTCGAGATCCTTGTCCGAAGAGTTTGTTGTTGCCCGGTCGGCGGGTTCCATCGTGTCGATAGGTGCTACCCGCGAGACGTTCGGACAGCAAAACAAGACTTTGGGAAAGAATTTTATATTCGGACTCCTGCGGAATGACGGCATTTCTGTCGGTGATGCATTCATGCAAGCCAAAAACATGAATACTTCGAAATTCCAATCGAAGAATTATGATAACCAGCGTTTCAACAACGAACACTATACCCTTTTCGGTGAACCTCTCATCAAGATGCTCAAGAACGGTTTCGATGTGACGCTCGACCAGAAAATCGATACGCTGAAGGCGCTGGACAAGATGAAGCTTTCTGGTTCGGTCAAGGGCATGGAAAATGGTACTATTGAACTGTCGTTGCGCGGTGGCCGCAGTTACAAGAATATGTATTTGGGTTTCCAGGTTAACGAAAAAGATGCGACGACGGATTCTATTAAGGTTTCTTATGATGGTTCCCTGATTTATTCGGAAAAAATTCCTGTTGTCGGTGGCCGTTACAAGACGGAATTCGTGACTCCTCGCAAGATATCGTTTGGCGATACCGCAGTGGAACTCAATGCCTGGGCGTATTCCAAGGACGATCGCGAAATCGGGCGTTTCCGGGTTGGCGGCATCTCTATTTCCGGTTTTTCCTCCTATGCCGATTCGCTTCACGATTCCGAACCTCCGATTATAAAAATCCAGAACTGCTATTCCAAGGGAACGGAATCCTCGTTCTCGGAAGGCGAGACGGTGAAGTTGCAGGCGCCCGCCTGTCTCCAGGTCGTTGTAGAGGATTCTACGGCCCTCGATTTCCGCGAACAGCCGGATGAAGGCCTGTCCATCGAAATTCAGGGTGTCGAGAATCCGTACCACCCGTATCCTTTCTTGGAACAGTCTTCCAAGAAGGCGGTTTTCCGCAAAACGTTTACGCTCGAGAATTATCCGGAAGGTAGCTACCTGTTCCGCGTGCGTGCACTCGATGTGCTCGGGAACATGGCTGTCAAGTCGTTGAATATCGAGATTGCCGAAGACATGAAGGCTGGACTTGCGGACGTGTTCAATGTCCCTAATCCGGTGGGCAAGAAGGGCACGACGTTCTTCTTCAAGAATCTTGCTGTGGACCGCGAGTCTACGGTGAACATCTTCATCTATAACCAGCACGGTCGCCTGGTGAAGGTCATCAAGGATGCTGTTTCGGGCGTTACGCACTGGGACGGCAAGGATAATCACGGACGTAAACTGGCGAACGGGCTGTACCATTATGTTGTTCGCAGCGAAGTTCCCGCGGTGGGAAATTCTAAGGCGAAGACTTGGACAAAGAAACAGAAACTATTGATTTCGAGGTAATTATGGATTTGCGTGAAAAACCGGGAAAGGTTCAGAAGTTTTTGGAACTGATGCTGCGCCTTCGCCTGATTTTTGTGGTGCTGATGGTCGTTTTTGGAGTGACCCTTGCTGCGTGTGGCTGGCAGACGATGAATTCGCTCCCGCTCGCCGCCTCCGAAGGGCTTGGCATGTGGCTTGTTGACTTGGACGGCTTTGGCGCCTTCTGGAGCACAGCCCAGTACCTGAGTGTTGTCGCCGTCGCCTTTGTGGTGCTCATGTTCGTGTTCGGAGGGCTGCGTGGTGGCCTCGGCACTATAGCGTCGCTCGCGTTGTTCGTTACCGCCTTGATGCTTCTTGGCGGTGCCGAGGGTATGCAACTGAAATTCTATGGCGTGTTTGCCGGAGTTGCGCTTGTCCTGTTGCTCTTCGCCAAGTGGAGTGTCGCCTGTGCGCTATTCCCGTTCGCGCTTTCGTGGGCCTTGATGACGGGCTTTATTGCGTGCTTCCCGATGGTTCCCGGTAATGCGTGGCTCGTGTGGGCGGTGCTGAGCGCCGTCGGGTTTGCAAGCGTCGTTTCGTTCGCGCTTGTCGCAGGCAAGGAACTTTCCGAGGGTGCGCCCCAGGCGGGAGCGCTCGTGAAGGCGGGCCGCAAGATGTTCACGCCCGTGCTGGTATCGTCGCTCTTGGCTGTCGCTGCAATTACGGTCGATATGGGGAACGCCTCGGCTAGGGAAATTGCGGGCGCCGCAGTCCTGTGGGTCGCGTTCGTAATCTGGTTCTTCGGGTTTACGCTCGGCACGATGGCTTTCTGCCCGTGGGAACGCCTCCGCGCAGGTTCCCGCCGCGTCCAGATGAAGGACAAGAAGAAAAAATCTTCCAAAAAATAAAGCGCGCTTAAAACGCGCGCCATTTTGCAATTGTCATGCCGGGCTAGTCCCGACACCATCGATAAACATCTTTGCAATTGTCATGCCGGGCTAGTCCCGGCATCGCCGATAAACGGTCTTCTTACGCAATGTGGCGCTACTTCATAGCGCACCTCGCTCGGCTCGGTCATAGAGGCAAACTTGTTTGCCTCTGCGACGCTCGCCTTATGCGATGTTGAGGCTCTGCTCCCTAATGCACTCGATTTCATTCTTGAGTTCGATGGCAAGCGCTGCGATATCCGCGCTCTGGCACTTTGTCCCGAGCGTATTCGCCTCGCGTCCCATCTCCTGAAGGATAAACCCGAGGTTCTTTCCCTGCGCTCCGCCTTTCTTGAGCGCGTCCAGGAACAGCTTGTTGTGGCTGTGGAATCGCGTAATCTCTTCATGAATATCGAGCTTGTCCGCCATGATGCAGGCTTCCTGCAGCAGGCGCACGTCGTCGATTTCGCTGTCCTTCATCAAGGTGTCCACGCGTTCCTTGAACTTGACCTTCCAAGTTTCAATGCGCTGCGGGTCGAGTACTTCGACTTTCGCGAGCACGTCTTCCAGGTGGGCGACACGCTTCGTGAGGTCGGCGGCGAGGTTCGCGCCTTCCTTTTCGCGCATGGCGATGACGCCGTCAAGCGCCTTGTCGAGTTCCGCCTTCAGGTGCTTTTCCCATACTTCGTTGTCGGCACCGGCGTCGGTAAACTGCAATACTTCCGGAATCGAGAGGATGTGGTCGAGCGTGATTTCGCCCTTGATGCCGAATTTTTCCTGCATGGCCTTCGTGATTTCCACGAACTTGCTCACCGCCGTCTCGTTGTAGCATACGGGGATGTTGCCGACGCTGCCTTCACCGAGCGTGATGGAGAGGTTCACCGAGCCGCGGGCGAGTTTTTCCTTGATTTGCGCCTTGAAGTCGTTTTCGAGGTAGGCGAAGTTTTTCGGAATTTTTGCGGAAATTTCAAGGAAACGGCTGTTCACGCTGCGCACTTCGATAACGCAGGTGGTTCCGTTCAGGGTGGATTCGCTCTTGCCGAACCCGGTCATGGAAATTATGGACATAGTTTTAGTCGACGAAATGATGTAGACAGTAGAATGTGTTTTTTGATTATTGCTCGGTGTTAAATATAGTTACTGGTCGGGGATATTTGACAAACGGATTCAAGAAAAGCCCCGCGCCATTGCGGTCGCGGGACTTTTCGAATACCGTTGAACGGTGCAGTTTCTTGCGGACTACTTCTTGCTGATCGTCGCGATGACGTGTTCCGCACCGAAGTTCGGGATGCCGATGGCGGTGAGGAATTTGCTCAGCGTGTGTTCGCTCTGGAAACTGATGTTCTCGATGCGGAACCCTTCCTTTTTGCAGAGTGTGTAGAAGTCCTTCACCGTCAGGAGGCGGATGTTCGGCGTATCGTACCACTCGTAAGGCAGTTCCTTCGACTTGGGCATGCGACCATGGAGCATGAGGCTTCCGCGGGTGGTCCAGTGGCCGAAATTCGGGAACGTGACGATGGCCTTCTTGGCAACGCGCAACAGCTCGTTCAGGAGCGCCACGGGGTCGCGGATTTCTTGAATCGTGCGGTTGATAATCGCGTAGTCGAAACTATTGTCCTTGAGGTCCGTGATGCCGCGGTCGTCGAGGTCGCGCTGGATGACCTGCACGTCCTTCTCGATGCAGTCCAGGATTCCGGTGATGTTCTTTTCGATGCCAAACCCGGTCGCCTGCTTCTTGTGGGCGAGGTAGTCTAGCAAGTCACCGCTGCCGCAACCGAGGTCGAGCACGTGGCTGCCTTCCCTCACGAGTTTGCCGAGCAGCTTGAAATCGCTCTCCTCGTGGAACACGGGTACGGCCTGCGTGCCCTGTTGCGGGATAATCTTGGAATCCAGGAAACGGCCCACGGCTTTGCCGAGTTCGCCCACTTCGATGAGGAACCCGTCGTGACCGAACTGCGTGTCGAGTTCGAGGCTCGTGACGGACTTGCCCACGTTCAAAAGCGCGCTCGTGATGCGGCGGCTTTCGTGCGGCGGGAACAGCCAGTCGGTCGAAAGGTTCACGTTCAGCACTTCGGCCTTGATGTCCTTGAAGGCGTTCTCGATGCTGCCGTATTCGGTCTCGAGGTCGAACGCGTCGGTCGCATGCGCAATATGCAGGTAGCTGTTCGCGTCGAAACGGTCCACGAACTTCTTGCCCTGGTAACGCAGGTAGCTTTCGATGGGCAGGTTCAGATCGAACGGGGTCGAGTACGTGACGGCGTGGTTCTTGTTCTCCTGCGCTTGGGCGCGCTTGAACTTCTGCTCCATGCCGATGGCCGAAAGGTAAGTGATGTGGGCGAGCTTGCGGGCGTTCGCGAGGCCTACGTCGGGTCTTTCCGCCTTGTCGTAGAAGTCACCGCCGTTGTAGTTCGGGTCCTGCGTGATGACGTCGCGGGCAACCACTTCGAAACCGAGCGCCTGGCTCGAGAAGCGCGGGGAACTCGCGATGATCACGATGCGCTTCACTTGTTCGGGGTAGTAGATGGCCCACTTCATGGCCTGGAATCCGCCCATGGAACCGCCCATGACGCAGTAAAATTCCTTAATGCCGAGGCCGTCGGCGAGTTCCTTCTGGGCGTGCACCATGTCGCCGATGGTGATGGTGGGGAAGGTGCTCCCATAGGGTTTGCCCGTGCGCGGGTTGATGGTTGCAGGGCCTGTGGTACCCTTGCAGCCACCCAGGATGTTGCTGCAGACCACGAAGAAGCGGTCCGTGTCGATTGCCTTGCCGGGGCCGATGAGTTCGTCCCACCAGCCGGGCTTCTTGTCGCTTTCGGTGTACCAGCCGGCGGCATGCGCGTCGGCGGTGAGCGGCGAGCAGACCCACACCGCGTTGTCGGCAGCCGCGTTCAGCTTGCCGTAAGTCTCGTAACGGATGGTAAGCGCCGGAAGCGTCTTACCGTTTTCCAGCACAAAACCGGCCTCGCCATAGTCCTTGACGTAGTCCTTCGGCTCAACGGGGCCGATGCTGGATTTATGCGAATATTCACTCATATGCATAAATATAGTAAAATGTAGTGGATTGCTCGTTATCGGTTTTTCCTATGTCTACCTATATGCTGATGCTTTCCTAGAGGCAATGTCCATGTGAAACTTCAATTCGCACGAAGAATGCGTGTTTTTAGGGCTGGCGGGGGTGTCTGGGACATGTATTTTAGGGGTGGGGCGTATAAATCGCGCTTTTTTCTAGCATTTATATGCCCCGAGCGCGAGAAAAAAGATATTTTGGGGTTAAAGAACACAAAATGGCTTGAAGGGGGATTAAAATGCGCTTAGGACTTCAATTCCCGTTTGTTCTGCTGGCGTTCGCGCTTCTGGCCGCCTGTAGTGACGACTATTCCAGTCAATTGCATTGGCCGGGCGAGGACGACTTGTATTCAAGTGAAGAAGATTCGTTTTCTACTGAAGTCGAATCCTCGTCGAGTGAAAAATCCTCCAGTAGCAGCGCGGCGAAATCATCCAGCAGCGAAACGAAGACTTCTTCTTCGAGTTATTTCAAGGAAAATTGGAATTATTTGAATCCGGAAATCAGCTATGGCGAAATGACGGATTCCCGCGACGGCCAGATTTACAAGACGGTGGTGATTGGCACGCGGAAGTGGATGGCTGAGAATCTGAACTTCGAAACGGAGAACAGCTCGTGCTTCAATGATTCCCTTGAAAGCTGTGGAATGTACGGACGACTCTATACTTGGACCGCTGCTATGGATACCGCTGGCGTTTTCAGTACGGATGCTATTGGCTGTGGACACCCTAAAGATAATCCCTGGACAGTGTCTTGCGAGGCTTCCAGTAATGGAGATTATGTTCGTGGCGTTTGTCCGGAAGGCTGGCATTTGCCTCATTACGAAGAATGGAGGGCTTTGATTCTTGCGGGTAACAACCCGGTTGTACCGGGAAAAGCTCTTAGGTCGATGGAAGGCTGGGACGATGGAGTTGGTAATGGTACGGATGAGTTTGGTTTTTCTGCAATTCCTGTTCCCGTGGGGGGGCATAGCGCGGAATTTTGGACGCCAGGGATAGGGGAATCTGGTCCGGTCAGTGAAACTGTTATGCATCGAGTTTTCGAAAACGATCGCTCGTCTAGCCGCAAATTATCGGTCCGTTGTGTTAGTGACGATACGATTGCTGTATCCAGTAGCAGCGGATCCTCCAGTAGTAACTGTGAACCGAACATGACTCTTTGCAAGACAGAATCGGAAGACAACTGCGAGTATGAATCCTTGACCGATGATCGTGATGGCCGCGTTTATAAGACTGTAAAATTAGGGTGTAAGTGGTGGATGGCGGAAAATCTTGCTTTTGAAACAGAACATAGTTTTGAAGGAAAATATGGCCGGTTGTACGAGTGGGGCGCGCTGGCGGAAGCCTGTCCGTCCGGATGGCACGTCTCGATGGTGGATGAATGGTATGGCCTGAATAGTAGGGTGGGACGAGAGTTTGGAAATTTGTCTGTACTCAAGTCTACAACCGGATGGAAGGTGGATTCTAGCCGTGTTGATGATGAGGAATGGGACGGAAATGGCAATGGAACGGATGGTTTGGGTTTCTCTGTTTTCCCGGATGGTTATGTGTATGCCGGAGAACGGTCCGCTCGGCATTATAAAGTCGGAGAAAACGCCAGTTTTTGGATGGTTGATTATTTTCAGTCAGACGTGAACGTTGAGGTCTTTTACGTTTATGGGGTAGATGAAACGTATACCTCAGACCCATACGCATTCTCAGTCCGTTGCGTGAAGGACTGAGAGGTGCGTCAATGCGCGCAATAGCCTAGAATTCCTTGCTGTAGATTAAATTCAGCGAGGCCTTTGCTCCGAGGGATTCCTTGAACTTGAAAGAGGGGGAGGTTCAGACTGCCCCCGGCCATGCCGTTGGATGTACCCCACGAGAATTATTCCAGGTTGTTCAGGTGCCTGTAGAATTCGGGCATTTCCGCGTCGGTCATTTTTTAGGCACATAAAAAATTGTATATTACTTTCGTAATATGCCGATTTTTGAAGAAAAAGCGCAGATTGTCCAGCTTCCCAAGTTCCTCGACGAACGTGGGAACCTGAGCGTCGTGGAATCGCAGAAGCACGTGCCTTTCCGGTTCAGGCGCTGTTACTGGATTTACGACGTTCCCGGCGGCGAGCTCCGCGGAAGCCACGCTTTCAAGAATCAGCACGAAATCATTGTCGCCCTTTCCGGGAGTTTCGATGCGGTCATCCACGACGGGGTAGAAGAGAAACGCTATTCTCTATCGCGCTCGTATTACGGGCTCTACCTGCCGCCCATGCATTACCGCACGCTCGATAACTTCTCGACGAATTCCTTGGCGCTCGTGATTTCTTCGACGCCCTATGAGGAAGATGACTACATATGGGAACGCGATGAATTTTGCCGGATGAAGCCCACGTGGAAACCGGCCCCGCAGGAAAATGCTCCCGAGGCGGAAGTCGCGAAGAAGCCGGACATCGCTGCCGTGAAGGCCGCGACCATAGAGGATTGCACGCTGATGAAGCTCCCGCGGCACAGCGAGCGTTCGGGCAGTTTGACTTCGCTCGAAAACTCGAAGGACATTCCCTTCGACGTGAAGCGGATTTTTTACCTGTACGATATTCCCGGTGGCGAGAACCGCGGGGGGCATGCGCACAAGGAATGCCACCAGATGCTCGTGGCGGCGAGCGGAGCTTTCGACGTGAAGGTCTCCGACGGCAAGAACGAAAAGATTTACAGGCTGGACCGCCCGTACTACGGCCTGCATATTCCTCCCGGAGTCTGGGCGGAAGAACTGAATTTTTCTTCGGGTTCCATCTGCCTGGTGTTGACTTCGCATGAGTTCGACGAGAGCGATTACTGGCGCGACTACGAAGAGTTCCTGAAGTTCAAGAAGGCGTAAAATGGCGTGGGTCGAGATTACAGCGGACGAATACGCTCGCCATTTTGCAAATCCGGTCGCCTGTTACCTGAAGGCGGATTTCAATATGTTGAATGCGGAGAAGGTGGACAAGGTCCGTTTCTTCGCGTTCGAAGACAAAGGACTGCGCGTCGGCCTTGCCGTGGGCGAGAAATGCGACGAGTGGCGCTCTCCTTATTCGGCGCCTTTTGGCGGTTTTGTCTGCCCGCAGATGCAGACGATTGCATGCTTGAATACCGCAGTTCGCGAATTGAAGGAATTGGCCCTGTCGCAAAAGAAATTGCTCAGGATTACTTTGCCGCCGTTTTTTTATGACCGGATGTTTTATTCCAAGGTCGTATCTGCGCTGCTCCAGAACGGGTTCAAGCAATCGTATGCCAATCTGAATTATGCGTTTGACCTTGCGGACGGGACTCCTTACGAGAAACGGCTCCATTACATGGGGGCGCGGAATTACAAGCAGTTTGCCGGTTGCGAATGTTCCTTTACGCAGGAAACCTCCGAGGAACAGCGCCGGGTCGTATACGGATTTATCCAGAAGCATTATGAAGCCAAGGGCTATCCGCTTTGGATGCGGTTCGAAGATTTGCTGAAGACCGCCGAAATCGTTCCCATTGATTTTTGCCTGTTGCGCGTGGACGGCGTCGCGGTAGCGTCGACTATCATTTACAAGGTCAGTGAAAAGATTGCGCAGATGATTTACTGGGGCGCGGACCAGTCCGCTTTGGACAAACGCCCCTTGAACGTGATTGCACGCGAAATGTTCCGGCATTATCAGGAACAGGGCTTTGACTATCTCGATCTCGGGCCGGCTGCATCTGACGGGATTGCTAGCGAGGGACTTTGTACGTTCAAGGAGAGCGTGGGTTGCTTCGCCGACTTGAAATATGCGTTTGAATTTGACGGTACGCATGCCGGCATGGGAGCGTGAGATGGGTAAGATTGCATTTCTTGATTTGAAGCAGGTAAACGCGCCCTACATGGACACCCTGAAGAGTGCCGCCTCCGCTGTCGTGGAGTCCGGCTGGTACATCCGCGGGTCGTATGTCGAATGCTTCGAGCGGGAATTTGCCGCCTACTGCGGGTACGCCCACGGCGTGGGCGTCGGGAATGGTCTCGACGCGCTTACGCTCATGTTACGCGCTTCCATAGAACTCGGGCGTATCGCTCCCGGCGACGAGATTCTGGTTCCGGCGAATACTTACATCGCGACGGTTCTGGCCGTGAACGCCGCGGGCCTCGTTCCCGTGCTGGTGGAACCTGACGAAAAGACTTTCAATATCGACCCCACGAAGCTCGAGACCGCCTGCTCACCGAAAACGCGCGGCATCCTTTCGGTGAACCTGTACGGGCGCCTTGCCGACATGAAGGCTATTTGCGCTTTTGCCGAGGCCCGCGGGCTTTTCGTTTTTGAAGACTGCGCCCAGTCGCACGGTGCTGCGTCACACCGAAGTGCCGCAGGCACAAGTGGCGTGCGCGGAATCGCCTGCGCTTACAGCTTCTACCCGACAAAGAACTTGGGCGCATTGGGTGACGCCGGCATGGTCGTCACCGACGATGCGGAACTTGCCCGCGTTGTGCGCATGCTCGGCAACTACGGCTCCGAACAGAAGTACGTGAACCGTTACCGCGGTGTGAATTCCCGCTTGGACGAAATTCAGGCCGCCTTTCTGCTCGCGAAGCTCCCGCATCTCGATGCCTGGAATGAGCGCCGCCGCGAAATTGCGGCTCGGTACTGCCGAGAAATAAGCAATCCTCTGCTGCGCTTGCCCGAAATCCCGTCGGACCCGAAGGAGCACGTGTGGCACGTGTTTACCCTGCGCACGCCCGACTGCAAGACCCGCGATGCGTTGCGAAAGTATCTCGAAGCCCGCGGCATCGGGACTCTCATCTTTTACCCGATTCCTCCGCATAAGCAAGAGGCCTATGCGGCCGGCGCATTAAACGGCGCGGAAGCCGCCCTTTTGCCCGCGAACCCGAAGTTCCCGATTGCGGAATCGATGGCCGAGACTGTCATCAGCATTCCAGTATCGCAGGTGCTTACCGACGACGAAGTTGCCGAAATCATTGGAGCGCTGAATGAATTTGTTTGCTAGAATCATCCGCAAATTTACGCGCAAGTCGAGCGTCCTCTTTTTCAGGAGCATCTCGACTGCGAAGCCCGAAGGCAAGTTCTGCGCCATCGCTCCCATGCTTTGTGAAGGCAAGGGCAGCATCGTGGTGGGCGAGGGAACCTCGTTCGGCTATATCGAAGATGCGGAATTCTGGACTTCATACGTGTTCCTGAACCCGCGTACAGCAGAATCCAAAATATCCATTGGCAAGAATTGCCAGATATGTAACCATTTTACGGCCATTTGCGAAGGCCCGGGCATAGAAATTGGCGACAACGTCCTCGTCGGAACGTCCGTGAATATCTACGATACCGATTTTCATGAAGTACATCCGGAGCGCCGTCTTACGGGTTCCCCGAAGATGGGGAAGGTCGTAATTGAAGATAACGTTTGGATTGGCGACCGCGTTACGATCCTCAAGGGTTCCAGAATCGGGAAAAATTCTGTCGTCGCCGCGGGTGCTGTCGTTACAGGCGAGTTCCCTGCGAATGTCGTTATCGGCGGGGTGCCCGCGCGTGTCATTCGTGAAATCGACGTTTTGGCACAGCCTGCTCGCGAAGTAAACGGTAAAAGATAGGCGGTGACGGTGGAACATTCCTCGAAAATTTGGAAGCTGTTTTTCGGCTCGGGTTCGGTGACGCTTTTCAATACGCTCCGCGCCTTCGTCATCAATAAGCTGCTCGCCGTATTCCTGCCGCCGGCAGCGTTTGCGTGCGTGGGCCAGTTCATGAACTGGATGAGCATCGGGCAGGCGACTTCTAGCCTTGCGATGCAGAACGGCTGGGTGAGCCTTACCGCGCAGAACAAGGACAATATCAAGCAACTGCACGGGGTATGGCGCGGCGGGTTCCGCCTCACGACTTTCGCGACGGTGTTCACCTGCGTTGCAGCGATTATTTTCTGCTTTGCCGCCCCGCTCGAAAAAATGTTGCCTGGCGTGCATCCGCGCTTGGCGCAGGCGGCCATCCTGTTTGCGATGCCGGGAATCTTGGCGACGAACATGGTCGCCATCTGCTCCGCCGTGATGAACGGCCTCGGGTTGGTGAAACGCTGGGCGCTTATCCAGATTGTAGCCTCGCTTTTCCAGATGATTTGGGTCGCGGTTTTCCTGTACTCGGGCCGCCTTTCGGTGCTGAGTATCATCGCCACGCAGTCTGTAGTTGCGGGCATTTTTGCTGCCCGCGTGGCGGCGCGCGCCGGGTTCAATATCAAGACCTTCAGGGAATCGGTCCTGGATATACGCGGGCCGTGGATGTCGTATGCCGTGATGGGGCTCGTGCCGATGATTGTCGCCCCGCTCGTGCTCATGTTCGTGCGTTCGCTCGTGGGTGCCGAACTCGGCTGGAATGCCGCCGGTATCTGGCAGGGCGTCTACAAGATTTCGGACTTTTTCGCCTCCATTTTCTCGGCGGTCCTCGGAGTGCTTATTCTGCCGCGCATCAGCCGCAACATGACGCGCGAGAGCTTCCGCAAGGAATTTTACCCGATTTTCTTGCGGATGATGGGCTTTACGCTCGTATTCTGCGTTGCTCTTTATTTTGGCCGTAGCCTTGTGGTGTCCATCCTCCTTTCGGGTTCATATGCCGCCGCGGCCGATTACATGCCAATCCAGCTGCTGGGCGACTTCTTCCGCTCGGGCGGTTGGTGCCTCGGAATGGTGCTAATCGCTCTCCGCGAGACGAAGGCCTTCCTCATCATCGAGGTGGGGGCGAACCTGCTTTTTGCCCTCGGGACGTTCGTGGGAATCAGGATGTTCGAGATGCAGGGCCCGATGATTGCCTATGCTTTGGAAAACTTCGTGACGCTCGTCGCGCTTGCCGTAACTGTCAGGAGGCTCAAATGGAATACTCCGTAACGAACATGTTTGCTGAAAAGATGGATGAGAACGTCTACGTGAAGGCCTTTGTGCAAGGCTCTGAAACGGAACAGCGCGAAATGCCCCCGCTGGTGTCGGTGCTGATGGCCAGCTACAATCACGAAAAGTACGTGGAAGCCGCCGTCCGCTCGATTATGGCGCAGAAGGGCGTTGCCTTCGAACTCATTGTCATTGATGACGGCAGTACGGATTCTTCGCCCGAAATTCTGGAACGCCTGCAGGCCGAACTCCGGTTCACTTATATCCACCGCCCGAACCAGGGCCTCGTGCCGACGATGAACAATCTCTTTTCGATGGCACATGGCAAGTACTTCTGTTCGTTCGCGTCCGATGACATTATGCCGCAAGGGAGGCTCGCAAAGCAGAGCGCCTATCTGGAATCGCATCCGGAAGACCCGCTGTGCTTCGGCCAGATTGTGCTGATGGACAAAGACGGCAATCATGGCGAAAAGTTCGACCCGCGCTACACGCGTTCTGTTCCGCGAGTGACCTTCGACGAGTTCTTTTTGGGCCAGAAGGAAGTTCACGGCTGCTCCGAGATGATCCGGTTGGATTTTTTCCGCGAACACGGTGGCTACGATACGGAGTTTCCGTTCGAGGATTTCCCCCAGTGGCTCAAGTTCTTCAAGATTTGCGGCTCGCTGCCTGTTCTGCCCGTGAATTGCTGTTACTACCGACAGCACGGCAACAACATGTCGCTCGACAACACGCTGATGTACGGTACTTTTTTGAAGGTGCTGGAACGATACAGCGACCACAAGCGCTACAAGGAGGCGGTGAACATCTGGAAATCGCACTGGTTCTCGATGCTTGCCTACCGCGACAAAAAGGACGCAATCCGCAAGCTGCCACAGCTCTGGTCTTTCTCGCTCCCGTTCCTGAAGCGCTTCCCGAAGCTGTTTATTCCGCGTTTCCTGCTTAAACGGTAACGGCCTGCAACCCGAAAGTCACCCTGACGCAGGTCAGGGTCGGAACGTTCATAGTTCGCGTTTTACTTAAAGATTTTTTTTATGGTCCCCGCGACCCCGAGGGTCGTGAGGTTCGTCCACAGCGAAAGCGGTACCGCGAGCACTTTCGCCAGCGGGCGCGGGAACTTCGCGAATAGCCATTGCCTGCGCCGTATACCCTTGCGTACGGATTCCGGCCTCCACGCGCTGTCAAAATGGTGGATGCAGAAGGTGTCTTTGTCTGTGCGAATCTTCCCGTCGATGAAGCTCTTGGGTGAAAAAGCGCTTTCGGGCAGAATTTCGATTCCGGTGAATGGAGCGAAGGCCTCGCGCAAAATATTCGGGAGTACCATCTGGTCGACGCATCCTTCCGAATAGGAGAACTCGTGCGTTTCGTAATATTCAAGCGCTGCCTTTATGGGCGCGCATCCCGCCTCGCATCCCATCGCGGCTGCTTCTATGCGTTTGGAGCCGTTCTCGTACCCGAATGCGTTCGGGCGGCTCAGTAGCGTATCGAACGGGCGGAGCACCTCCACGTCGGTGTCGAGGTAGAACCCGCCTTCCGTGTAGAGCGCATGCAACCGCACCGCGTCGGCGGCAAAAGCCCAGCGTTTTTGCGCAATCGATTCCTTTACCCAGGGGATTCCCGTTGCGAGCGCTTTTTCTGCATCCCAGTGCACGAACTCGAAATCGGGCAGGTACTTGTGCCAGGAATCAATACAACGTCGTATGCTGTCGGGGTAGGGCTCGCCGGAAAACCAACAGAAGTGAATCTTCTTCGGGATCATCCGAACCTCCGGAGCGCCCAGCCGAGCGCCTGCATCCCTGCGAGGGAAATCACGGCCGCCACCTTGTTGCGCAACCGTGTCTGCGGTGCGAATGCTGCCCGCCGTGTCGCGAGAATGTCGTTCCATGCGCGGTCGCGGTAATCCGCAAATTCTTCCGTGTTGGGGGTGCGCTTCAGTATGCTGCATCCCGCGCTGAACAGGTTGCTTGCGGCCGCCTGCTCGATTTCTTTTCCCTTGCCCTTGACCAGGTCGCATACCGATTCCGCAATGTCCAGAAGCTCGGCCTTCTTGCGGTCGTAGGCGGTCGCGAGAATGCTTGTGCTGCGCTTGCGGTACAGGTAGAGCGGCGCGGACACGAAGGCGATGCGGTTTGCTTCCAGGAACACTTGCGGTATGGTCGCTACATCCTCGAAGTATATGCCGGCCGGGAACCGGCGGTGTTTCCAGAACTGGGCCGCGTAAATCTTGTTCCATGCGGAATAGTCGGGCATGTCGTTTTGGAAGAGCGCGTTCGTGAGAGCCTTGATGGGGCTGAAGGCTACGGGTATCCTGCTGCTTTCGTTTGCGGGCGCTTCGTTGGCCGTACCCGCGCTTGATTGCGGGCCGAAACCGTCCCAGAAAAAGCGCTTTCCGCTACAGGCGATGTCTGCGCCTGTCGTTATCACCGCGTCTAGCAGTGTCTGCAAAAAATCGGGAGCGAGCTTGTCGTCGCTGTCCACGAAGGTAAGCCACTGCCCGCGGGCGACATCGATGCCTGCGTTCCGCGCTTCGGAAAGTCCTTGGTTCTCTTGGCTTACGATGCGTATGCGCGAATCCTTGTCGGCGAATTCCTTCAGGATAGAGGCGCTTGCGTCTGTCGACCCGTCATCTACCGCGATAACTTCGAAGTCGCCGAAACTCTGGCCGAGTACGCTCAAAAGGCAATCGGAAAGGTACGGCTCCGTGTTGTAGACCGGGATGATGACGCTTACAACAGGCATATGGACCTTAGGCCTTGCCGGCGATCTCCATCCAGCCGACTTGCACGAATGCTCCGGCGCGGACCAGATCTGCCTGCTCCTTCTCGTAGGCCTTCAGGAGCGTGTTGTAATCGCGCGAGTCGCGGATTACCTTGGCTTCGTGGTGAATTTTCTTGTAGAGCATGTCCTGCTTCCACTGCGCGATATCGGCGAGGCCTTTGCAACTCTGGTCCAGTGCTTCGAGGTAGGCGGGAACGGCGTCCAGGAACGTCTTCTCGAAAGGCTTGGCCTTGCTTTTTGCCTGCAATACGAGATTCTGCTGCGATATGATGTTCTTGCGGATTTCGCCCATCAGTCGCACGATGCGCTCGAAGTCCACCTGCGGCCATATGCGGTTGAACGGCCACATCTTCTTCCAGTGGAACTTGAAGATGGATTCGTGCGCAGCGTTCTTTGCCCTCAGGAATTCCTTGAGGTTTTCAAAAATAATTTGCGACGGCAGCTTAGTTTCTTCGTTATTTTCGCTCATATAAGCCTTAATATACCAAATATCAACAAAAAATTGCTTGCATTTTTCTAATTATTGATTAAATTCTAGATAAAACCATTCTCGATGAAGGAATTTATATGAAAACGAAAAAATTCAAGATTTTGGCCATTGTCGATGCAGTGCTCATCGTGGCTCTTGTCGTCTTGATGTTCGCGCTCAAGGGTCAGTACAACGACCAGGCGCAGTCATCCGTCAAGGAGCAGGTCGGTGCCTACAAGGCTACCGTGAACGCAGCTCTGCAGGACCAGTGGAAGTCCATGGACCAGTACGGCATGGCGTGGAAGCTCGTCTACGCGACCATCACTGGTGCGAAGACGGAAGCTGCTTTCAATGCCGCTGTTCAGAATATTTTTGAAGACAAGGAAGCTCGCTTCAAGCAGGTCTCGTACATGTACACTGCGGCAAGCATTCCGGCCCAGGTGCAGAACGATATCGCTGCGGTCGGCCTTGCCGAACAGTTCCTCCTCAAGGATGAAGGCGGCGTGAAGGAAGTTGCCTGCGGTAAGAACTGCGTGGCGAAGTTCACCTTCGTGAAGGGCAAGCTCAAGTCGAGCGACTACAAGGCCCTCGTTGAATACAAGTTTGCAGACAACTTTGGCATCGAAGCCCCTGCGGCGTTCAAGTTCGAATAAGGAGATGTGAAAATGAATATCAAGAATATATCTATCGTCCTGACCGTTCTCCTTGTTTTCATTGCTGCGATGGTCCTCATGCAGAAGGGCAACTATGTTGACCAGGCTACGGAACATTACAACAAGACGACTGAAGCCTCTTTCAAGGGTGGCAAGAAGATTCTCGAGTACGTGAACAACTCCGTCGACGTGAACAAGCTCGTGTGGGCGATGGCCTGCGAGGCAATCCAGACGGTGAAAACTTCCCAGGATATGGCGAAGCTTGAATCCAAGTACTTCCCGACAACGAAGGGTTCCAACAGCATCGCTAACAAGACCCGCCGTTTCGAAGCCACGAGCGCCTACTTCATCGTCTCCAACTTCGATAAGGTCGATGTCGACAAGAAGACAGACCTCAAGACCCTTTCGGGCCTCAAGTCTATCGACGTCAACGCCTTGATGGGCGAAGCTACTGTCGCTCAGGAAGAGCCTGAAGGCGAAGAAGAGGAAGAACTCGAAGAATAATCATAACTTCTTGATTATCAACGAGTTAGAAAATTGTAAGAAACGACCCGCTTTTCGGGCCGTTTTTTTGTGGTCTTTGCTTGTGTTTTTTGGGTTAAAAATCCCCGCCCTTTTTTCTAAATTTACGCCGTAAAATACTCAACAGAGGTTAATAATGCTTATTCTTCGTGGTACGCCGGCTTTGTCGGACTTCCGTCTCCAGAAACTTTCTTCCGATTTCAAGGCCGCGGGTCTTTCCGTGGCTGCGGTCTATGCAGAATTTCTGCACGTGGTGGATTTGTCCGCCGACCTGACCGATGCGGAAACTGAAACGCTCAAGAAAGTGCTGCATTACGGTCCGGCCCGCGAACCCAAGCCGCTCGAAGGCGAACTCTTCGTTGTTTGCCCGCGTCCGGGTACCATCAGCCCGTGGAGCTCCAAGGCGACCGATATCGCCCACATCTGCGGCCTCCCGGCTATCAAGCGCATTGAACGCGCTATCGCTTACTACGTGAAGTTTGACGGTGCTGCTCCGGCTGGCGCCCGCGAAAAGATTTCTGCCAAGATTCACGACCGCATGACGCAGGCCGTGTTTGCCGACACAGCTTCTCTTGAAGTGCTCTTCAGCAAGGAAGAACCGCGCCCGCTGAACGTGATTCCGGTGCTTGCCGAAGGCCGTGAAGCCCTGGTGAAGGCCGACAAGGAAATGGGCCTCGCGCTCTCTCCGGACGAAATCGACTACCTGGTGAAGAACTTCACTGAACTCAAGCGCAACCCGACCGACGTGGAACTCTACATGTTCGCGCAGGCCAACTCGGAACACTGCCGCCACAAGGTGTTCGGTGCCGAATGGACCATCGACGGCGTCAAGCAGGACAAGTCCCTGTTCCAGATGATCAAG